>CAYVGD010000078.1:0-10304 GCA_964450095.1 uncultured Polaromonas sp. | reverse complement strand
TGGCTGGAGCAGTTCCTCTCGCGCTTTTCGGGCACCGTGGTGGCCATCACCCACGACCGCTACTTCCTGGACAACGCGGCCGAGTGGATCCTGGAACTCGACCGCGGCCACGGCATTCCCTACAAGGGCAATTACTCGCTGTGGCTGGAGCAGAAGGAAGCGCGCCTGGAGCAGGAGCAGCGCACCGAGGACGCCCGCACCAAGGCCATGAAGAAGGAGCTGGAGTGGGCCCGGCAGAACCCCAAGGGCCGCCAGGCCAAGAGCAAGGCGCGCCTGGCGCGCTTTGAGGAACTGTCCGACTACGAATACCAAAAGCGCAACGAGACGCAGGAGATCTTCATTCCGGTGGCCGAACGCCTGGGCACCGAGGTGATCGAGTTCGACGGCGTCTCCAAGTCCTTCGGCGACCGCGTGCTGATCGACAACCTGTCGTTCAAGATCCCGGCGGGCGCCATCGTCGGCATCATCGGTCCGAACGGTGCCGGCAAGTCCACGCTGTTCAAGATGATCGCCGGCCGCGAGCAGCCCGATGCGGGCACCGTCAAGCTGGGCAAGACCGTCAAACTCGCCTTCGTGGACCAGAGCCGCGATGCGCTGGCCGACGACAAGACCGTGTGGGAAGACATCTCGGGCGGCCTGGACATGATCAACGTGGGCAAGTTCCAGATGCCCAGCCGCGCGTACTGCGGCCGCTTCAACTTCAACGGCGGCGACCAGCAAAAGAAGGTCGGCCTGCTCTCCGGCGGTGAGCGCGGCCGCCTGCACCTGGCCAAGACGCTGATGCAGGGCGCCAACGTGTTGCTGCTGGACGAGCCCTCGAACGACCTCGACGTCGAAACCCTGCGCGCCCTGGAAGACGCGCTGCTGGAGTACGCCGGCTCGGTCATGGTCATCAGCCACGACCGCTGGTTCCTGGACCGCATCGCCACGCACATCCTGGCAGCCGAAGGCGACAGCCAGTGGGTGTTCTTCGACGGCAACTACCAGGAGTACGAGGCCGACAAGAAAAAGCGCCTGGGCGAAGAAGGCGCCAAGCCCAAGCGCGTGCGCTACAAGGCCTTGAAATGATGCCCCCACGCTCGCCCACTGCGTGTGGCTTCTTGCCCCCCGAGGGGGCGCGCTTTCCCTTGGGGCGGCCCGGCGGAAAAGCAGCCGCGCCTGGGAGTGCCCGGTGAACGCCTCCGTCGCTCCGTCGGACGAGGAAGTGCTGGCCCGGACGCGCGCCTGGCTGGAAAAAGCCGTCATCGGCCTGAACCTCTGCCCCTTTGCGAAGGCGGTGTACGTGAAGGACCGCGTGCGCCTGGTGGTCAGCCAGGCCCGGCATGCCGATGACCTGCTGGAGGAACTCGACCGCGAGCTCGATCTGCTGGTTCAGACGCCCGCCGAGCAGGTGGACACCACGCTGCTCATCCATCCCACGCTGTTCGAGGATTTCCTGGACTTCAACGACTTCATGGAAGTCGCCGAGGGCGTGTTGGACGAACACGAACTCGAAGGCGTGGTGCAACTGGCGAGCTTCCACCCGCGGTTCCAGTTCGAGGGCACCGAGCCCGACGATGTGTCCAACTACACCAACCGCGCGCCGTACGCCATGCTGCACCTGCTGCGGGAGGAAAGCGTCGAGCGGGCGATCGAGGGCATCCCGGACCCGGACAGCATCTACCAGGAAAACATCCGCACCCTGGAAAAGCTCGGCCTGGAGGGCTGGAAGAAGCTCGGCCTGTGACCCCGTGTCCAAGCCCGCGTGGCCCGGCCATCATGGCCGGGGCCGCCGGGGCTGTCGGAGCCACCTCCACCGCCGCCGCTGCGGCGGCTTGATCTGGCGCAAAACGCCAGGTGCGCCTGCTTTTTAAGCTGGAGGCCTTCCATCGAACAAGGAGGTCATCATGGCGCGCAACGTGGGCGGCATCGACAAGGTGCTTCGGGTGGTTCTGGGCTTGGTGCTGCTGAGCCTGCTCTTCGTGCTGGAAGGCGCATCGCGCTGGTGGGGGCTGGTCGGGCTGGTGCCTCTGGGCACCGGGCTCATGGGGTACTGCCCGCTGTATTCGGTGCTGGCCATCAACACCTGCCCCAGTGACGCATCGCCCGGTACCTCCGGCTGACAGCAAAACGCCCCGCACTGCGGGGCGTTTTCACGTGGGGGCGAGAGCCGGTGGCTAGACCCTGCGGCCGTAGCTCTGGAACACCCGGGCGCTGCCGTCTTTGGCGACCAGCAGCACGTCGTACGGGTCCTGCCGGTTGCCATACACCTCGCCGTCCATGCCGGGCGAGCCGATCGGCATGCCCGGCACCGCCAGGCCCAGGGCCTGGGGCTTTTCCTTGAGCAGGCGCTGGATTTCGCGCGCCGGCACGTGGCCCTCGATCGCGTAGCCGCCCACGAGGCCAGTGTGGCAGGAGCCCAGCTTGTCCGGGATGCCCAGGCGCTTGCGCGCCGCGCTGTTGCCCGTGTCGTTCACCCGCACCGCAAAGCCATTGGCTTCCAGGTGCTTGACCCAGTCGAGGCAGCAGCCGCAGTTCGGGTCTTTCCAGACCTCCACCAGCGGTTTGCCCTGGGCCAGGAGACCGGCGCTGGCCAGCGATGCGCCGCCAGCCAGGAATTGCAGCAGTTTTCGTCTTTGCATGGTGTCAATGATAGGCAAGGCGCCGCAAAGTTCCATCGGGTCTGCATCCATGCCCCGCGGCGGCGACGTGCTTGCCTGCGGGCGGGCCAGCGGGGGCGGTGCGAGGGTACGCCGGGACGCCGTGTTCAGGCTGCGTTCAGGCGCTCATCGGCCTTGTCCAGCCAGAGCCGGAGGCTCTGCAGCAACTCGCCGCGGCTGAAGGAGCAACTCTCCTCGGTGAACAGCGCCGAGGACTCCAGCCGGTTCAGCAGCTCGTCCAGCACCGGGCCGAAGCGCTCGGGCAATGCGCTGCGCAGCGCGCCCGTGCCCTGAGCGCAGGCGCTGAAATCGGCCACCGACAGGCGACCGGCCTCGAGTTCGGCCAGCGCTGCCCGCAGCGACTGCCACTGGCTGCGCGCCTCCTGGCTCATGCGGCTTTCCCCTGCGGTCATGGTGCTGGCCTCAGAACTGCACGCCCACCGAGGCAAAGATGCGTGTGGCAAAGCTGGTGCTGCTGGCCTCGGTCACGCTTTGTCCGCCGCTGGTGTACTGGCGGCTGCGCCGAAGCGGCGTGTCGCCCAGGTTGTAGATGCCCACGCGCCAGGAGGTGGTGCGCGAGACGCTCTGGCCCACGTGCAGGTCCAGCGTGGCACGCGAGCGCTCCTGGCCGGTGGTGACCGAGGTGTTCAACACCGAAGGGCCGCTGAGCGTGAGCGAGGCACCACCGAAATAGCCCCCGCCCCGGCGCATGGGCTTGGCCAGGCTGAAGCTGGCGCTGTAGCGCGACAAGCCCGGAATGGACTGCCCCTGGCGTGGGCCGCTGGTGAGTTCGGCATCCAAGAGCGTGCCGGTGGCCGACAGCATCCAGGCGCGGCCCCAGCCGGTGTCCGAGAGCGGCCGCTTGACGTCGGCCTCCAGCCCCAGGGTGCGGGCGCTGCCGATGTTCTGTCGCTGCTCCAGCCACCGGTCGGAGGGGTTGGCGGGGTTGAGCTGGAACACCTGCGTGGCCACCACGTCATCGGTCTGGCGCACGAACAGCCCCAGCCCTGCCTGGCCGCCGCCGGACAGGCGCTGCTCGTAGCCCACGTCCAGCGTCTGCGTGACCTCGGGCCGCAGGTTGGGGTTGCCCAGCGTGTCGGCGTTGTTGATGCTGTTGCTGCCCTGGCTGGGCACGGTGCGGTCCAGCAGGTCGGCCACGTTCGGCTGGCGGGTGATGCGCGCCAGGTTCAGCCGCCACTGGGCGTTCTCTCCGGCCGGCGTGCGCGCGTGCAGCGAGGGCTGCCAGATGTCCAGGCGCTGGCGCACGCTGGAGGTGCCGCCGCCGTCCACCTCGGAGCGCAGCAGCAGCGACTCGGCACGCAGGCCCAGCGTGAGCGTGGTCTTGCGCGGCAGCGCCCACTCGTTCTGGCCCCACAGCGCCACGCGGTCGATGCCCGAGCGCAGGTTCTCCGGCGCGTTCGCGTCGAGCTGGCTGAGGCCGCGTGCGTTGCGCGTTTCGTAGTCGAAGCCGGTCATCCACAGCAGCGACTCGCGCGCGCCGGTCAGCTTGGACTTGAGCTGCCAGGTCGACTCGCGCCGGTCCTCGCTGAAGCGGCTCAGGCCCTGGCGCCGTTGTTCGTCGGTCTGGTTGTTGCCCGAGAGGCTGCTTTCGAGCTTGCCGATGGAAAGCCGGCGCGTCCAGTCGCTGCCCAGCTGCCAGGCCTGGCGCTGCTGGGTGGAGGTGTCGGTCTGCGTGCCCGTGGTCGAACGCGTCTCGACTTCGCCCCGGCCTTCGGAGCCGCTCAGGCTGCCGCGCAGGGCCAGCTGGTCGCGGCCGATGCGGCCGTTCAGGCGCTGCACCAGCCACACGTCCCGGCGGTCAAGCCGCGTCTGGATGTCGGTCCGCTGCGCCGGCCCCCCGCCGGTGGATTGCTCGCGCTCCAGGTCCGAGCCGGTGAGCTGGTCGGCCAGCCAAACTCCGCTGAAGTACGACCAGTTCGGCCCCGGCCGGCCTTCCTCGGCCTGGCCCAGCGGGCCGCTGCGCGAGGCCCACAGCCGGCCCCGGTGCTCGCCCCAGGTGATGACGTCGGTCAGGCGGATGTTGGTGCTGCGCTGCGGGTTGGCCTGGCGAAGCACGATGTTGATGGTGCCGCCGCTGGTGCCCGAAAACTCGGCGCTGGGCGAGCGCACCACCTCGATGCGCTCAATCAGGTCGGCCGGCAGCTGGTCCACCGGCAGCTGGCTGCGGCCGGCGGCGCGTTGGCCGTCGATCAGCACGCGCGTGGCGCTGCTGTCCAGGCCCCGCATGCGAATCTCCACGTTGCCACTGGCGCCTGTGTTCACCTGCACGCCCGGCAGCTGGCGCAGCACGTCCACGGCCGAGTCCACGCCCATCAGCTCGATGTCCTGGCGGTCCACCACCACCAGCGAGCCAGTGGCCATGAAGCGCTCAGACAGGCTGCGCCGGCCGCTGACCACCACTTCGCGCAGCTGCTGCGTCGGGTTGGCCCCCGGTCCGGGGCCGGGCTCGTCCAGGCCGGCCTGGGCCTGGGCGCCGGCGGCATGCAGCAGCACGGCCAGGGCGCAGGCCGCCTGCAGGGGGGCGCGGCGGGCCGGCGTGGCCGCTGCCGGGCTGGCCGGCCGTGAAAAGGCGGGAAGGGTCAGGCGCATGTCGTGGTTGTGATGGAGCGTTGACGCGTTCATGCGCTGGCGCAGCGATGCGTTCACGCGGTAAGGGCCCCCACCCCCGGGGGCGCAGGCGTCGGGGCCAGATTATGCGAGGCCGGCCCGCCGCCCGGGCGTTGCGGGGTTGATGCTCGTCAGGAGGCTGGGCGGGTAAGCTTGGCTCCCATGCCCCAGGCCCCACCGCGTCCGCCCCAGGCCGCCACCCCCGACCTGAACCCGGTCCCTGGCCACGACCACGAACGGCCGCTGGCGGGCTGGCGGCTGCGCTGGTACATCGTCATCTTCGAGGCCGACACGCCAGCCGGCCGCCGCTTCGACCAGTTGTTGATCCTGGCCATCGTGCTGAGCGTGGCGGTGATCATGGCCGACAGCGTGGAGGTGCTGCGCCAGCGTTTCGGCGGCTTCTTCAATGTGCTGGAGTGGGGCTTCACCCTGCTGTTCACGCTGGAGTACGCCGCGCGCCTGGCCTGCGTGCGCAGGCCCTTGCGTTATGCGCGCAGCTTCTTCGGCATCATCGACCTGGTGGCGCTCCTGCCTTCGTACCTGGCGCTGTTTTTCCCCGAGCTCTATGCGCTCTTGGACGTGCGCGTGCTCAGGCTGCTGCGCATCTTCCGTGTCTTCAAGCTCACCGCCTACGTGGCCGAGTACCAGGGCCTGGTCCGGGCGCTGGCGGCCAGCCGCCGCAAGATCCTGGTGTTCCTGTCGGGGGTGCTGATGCTGGTGCTGATCCTGGGCACCGTGATGTACGTGGTCGAGGGGCCGGAAAGCGGCTTCACCAGCATCCCGACCTCGGTGTACTGGGCCATCACCACGGTGACGACGGTGGGCTTTGGGGACATCACGCCCAAGACCGACCTGGGGCGCCTGGTGGCGTCGTTCATGATGCTGCTGGGCTGGGGGACGCTGGCCGTGCCCACGGGCATCGTGACGGCCGAGATGGCTGCGCAGCGCAACCGGTGGATGGCGCCGCCGACCACGCGCACCTGCCACGAATGCCTGAGCGAAGGCCACGCCCCCGATGCCCGCTTCTGCGCCAACTGCGGCGCCCGCCTGCCGCGCTATGTGCACGGACCGCAGGAGCGCGAGGAAAGCCTGGAGGACGCGCGCGGCTGAGGGCCTCCGGGGGGCAGTCGCTGCAGCCGTCGCAGCCGCAGCCGCAGCCGCAGCCCTCTTAGCCGTCGCAGCGGCCCTGCAGCCCGCCCCTCAGGGGCGGTTGAGGCTGAGCGGCGTGATCTCCACCGAGCTCGAGCCCTGGGACATCCACACCGTGCCGTCCTGTACCGTCACCTGCAGCTGCATGGTGCGCTCGGCCAAAGCGGCCAGGGCCTGGCTCTGCGCCGGCTCGATCTGCCAGACGTCGATGTTGCTGGCCCGGCTGATCTTGTTCTGCAGCCCCTTCCACCACACCGGCGTGCTGCTGGCAAAGCTCAGCACGCTCACGCGTTCGGCGCGGCTGGAGGCGCGCATCAGGCGCTTGTCATCGGGCTGTCCCACATCGATCCAGTGGCGGATCGCGTCGGTGTAGTCGCGGTGCCAGAGCGCGGCCTCGTCCACGTCCCAGAGGTCCTTGGCGAACTCCAGCTGGCCGCTGCCGCCTTCGGGCTGGACGTTCAAGGCAAAAGCCAGCACGCGGATCATCATGCGCTCATCGGTCTCGGAGGGATGCCGCGCGATGGTGACGCTGTGGTCGGCATACAGGCCGCGGTCCATGTCTGCGATCTGCAGCTGTGCTTTGTAGATGGTGGCCTTCAGTGCCATGCGGTGTCCGTCTCAAAAATGCGAAAGCCGCTATTGGAGCAGGGTTCCGGCTGCAGGGGCCGCAAGCCTGCGGAGCGACCCGTGGCGGGGTGTTTGGCGCGGTCCGCTGCAGCGGACCCGCGGCGAGCAACAGCAGCGGGCTGGGCGGGCTGGAGCGGGCCATCGCAGATGTTGGCAGACGTTGGCGGGCGGTGGTGGGTGCAAACCCGGCGCGCGCAGGGCGCTCTTGCGACGCCGGGTCAGTTGCTCACCAGCTCGGCGGGCAGGGCGCCACGCAGTGCATTGCACAGCATCAGCGCCTGGGCCGAAGCCAGGTCATCACGCTGGATGCGCCGCTCTCGTGCGGCCAGCTGCGGGTCTTCCAGCAGGACGCTGCGCATCACGCCCGCAAGCACGCCGCAGGCCAGCGGCGGCGTGTACCAGTGGCCGTCGATCTTCACAAACACGTTGCTGCGCCCGCCCTCGGTGAGCTCGCCCGCTTCGTTGAAGAACAGCATGTCGAAGGCGCCCCGTGCCTCGGCTGCTCGCCACGCAGCGTCGTAGCGCTCGCGCCTGGTGGTCTTGTGCTGCAGGAAGAGGTCGCGCGAGTCGGTGGCCTCGGGCGCCAGCAGCACCCGCACCGGGCCTTGCAGGGGGCTCAGCAGGCCGCTTTGGAAGGTGACCTCGCCGTCGGGCCGCAGGCTCAGCTTGAGCCGGTGCCAGGGTCCCGCCGGCAGCTGTGCGCAGGCTGCCTCCAGCGCGGCGCGCACGCGGCCGGCATCGAAGGCAAAGCCCAGCGCCTGCGCCGAGCGCGCCAGCCGCCTGAGGTGCCGGTCTGCGTGCGCTGCGCCGGCGCTGGCGCTGGCGCGCAGGGTCTCGAACAGTTCCAGGGGCGCGGCCAGGCGCGTGAGAAAGCGCGCCTTGAGCGCGCATTCGGCCCATTCGTCGTCTGCGCGGCTGTCCCAGGTGATGCCTGCGCCCACGCCCAGCACGCCGCTGCGGCGGCCGTCCACCGGCGGCTCCAGGAGCAGCGTGCGGATGGGCACCGACAGGCAGAAGTCGCCCAGCCGGCCGGGGGCCGCAGGCGCCAGCCAGCCGATGGCGCCGGTGTAGAGGCCACGGGGCTCGGGCTCCAACTCGCGGATGATCTCCAGGGTGCGCCGCTTGGGCGCGCCGGTCACCGAGCCGCAGGGAAACACCGCGCGCAAGAGCTCTGGCCAGCCCACGTCGGGCCGCGGCTGGGCCCGAACGGTGGAGGTCATCTGCAGCACGTCGCCGTAGCGGTGCACCTCGAAGCGCTCGGGCACGGCCACGGTGCCGGGGGTGGCCACGCGCCCCAGGTCGTTGCGCAGCAGGTCCACGATCATCACGTTCTCGGCCCGGTTCTTGGTGTCGCCCGCCAGGTCCAGGCTGCCGCCGGCCGCAGCCGTGCCCTTCATGGGCCGCGCCTCCAGCCAGCCGCCGTGGTGCGACACGAAGAGTTCCGGAGAGCGCGAAAGCACCCAGCGTCCGTCGGGCAGGCCCAGCAGCGCGCCGTAGGGCACGGCCTGGTGCGCGCGCATCTGGCGGTACAGCGCCAGGGGGCTGCCGTGCAGCGTCAGGCCCAGGCGAAAACTCAGGTTCACCTGGTAGGTGTCGCCGGTGGCAATGTGCGCCTGGATGCGCCGGACCGCCTGCCCAAAGCCCGCCTCGTCCACGCCGGCGCGCAGGCCCGTGACCACGGCCTCCTGGGACGGTCCGGCCTCGGAGGGCGCGCCCTGCAGCGCCTGGGCGCGCTCCTGCGCGGCGAGCCAGGCCTCCACCTCATCGCCGTCGAGCAGGGTCACGCCCTCGAACAGCAGGATCTGGCTCGCGGGCCGGCCGCGCTGCGGCAGCCCGTGCAAGGCCTCGCCGAGCTCGTAGTCCAGCAGCATCACCGCGTGCAGGCCGCATTCGAGCGCCGACTGCATCTTCAGCAGCGCCGCATCCAGAGCCTGGGGGCCGTCGATGGCCAGGCTTTCGCTCAGGCCGGCGTAAAGCCGCGAGCGGCGCTGGCCGGGTGCGGCCGTCTGGTCGTCCAGCAGCACGGTGCACGGCGACATCTCTGCCGTGGGGTCTTGGGCCGCCAGCCGGGGCCGCGAGGAAGTAAAGTCTTGAGTCATCGTCCAACCGCCAAGCCCGGGAGTATGCCCATGAAAGCCATCTGGAAAGGCGCCGTGATCGCCGAAAGCGACGACACCGTGCTCGTCGAGGGCAACCACTATTTCCCCGAGGACAGCCTGCACCGCGAGCACGTGACCTTCAGCAACCACCGCAGCACCTGCCCCTGGAAGGGCCAGGCCAGCTACTACTCCCTGCTGGTGGACGGCGAACTCAATGCCGATGCCGCCTGGACCTATCCCGACCCCAAGCCCGAAGCCGAACACATCCGGGGCCGCGTGGCCTTCTGGAAGGGCGTGAAGATCGAGCCCTGAAGAAAGGCCTGCCATGTTCAAGCACCTGCTGCTGCCCGCCGACGGCTCCGACAACGCGCGCCGCGCCATCGAAAAAGCCGTCTCCATCGCCCGCGCCTTCGACGGCCGCGTGACCGCCATCTACGTGATCGACCCCTACACGCTCAGTGGCGTGGGTGCCGACTTCGCCTACGGGCAGGCCGAGTACCTCAGCGCCGCCAGCGCCGAGGCCCGCACCGCCATGGACCAGGTCGAGCGCGCCTGTGCCGAGGCGGGGGTGCCGGTGGACACCGCCCTGGTGGAGTCGCACTCGGTGTCCAAGGGAATCCTGGCCAAGGCCAAGGAGGTGGGCGCCGACCTCATCGTGATCGGTTCGCACGGCAAGCGCGGCCTGGAAAAGCTGGTGCTGGGCAGCGTCACCTCGCAGGTGCTCTCGCATGCGCACCTGCCGGTGCTGGTGGTGCGGGACTGAGGCGCCCGCAGCCGCTCACGCCGGCTCCGGCCCCCGGCGCTGGCCCAGGCGCCGCTGTGCGCGCGGCAGTTCGGCGTCCAGCGACTGGCGCAGCGCCAGCGCCGATGCATGCAGCCGGCCGATCAGCGCGTCCAGCTGCGTCATTTCAGTCTCGCTCAGGCCCTGCAGGATGCGCCGGTTGATCTCCTGCACCTGCGGCATGAGCCGCTCGTAAAGCGCCGCGCCTTCCGGCGAAAGCTCCAGCCGCGCCTCGCGGCGGTTGCCCGGCAGCACCTGCCGCAGGACCAGGCGCTTGTCCACCAGTGAGGAAATCATGCGCGAGGTGCGCGCCCGGTCGAGCTGGAAATGCTCGGCCAGCGCCGAGGGCGCCATGGGCCCCTTTTCCTGCAGGTGCGCCAC
>CAYVGD010000077.1:0-10392 GCA_964450095.1 uncultured Polaromonas sp. | reverse complement strand
TCCTTGAGCTTGAGCGCGCCTTCCAGGGCGATGGGGTAGTGCAGCCCGCGGCCCAGGAAGAGGGCGTTTTCCATGCGGGCGAAGTCCTCGGCCCAGGCGATCACCTGCGGCTCCAGGGCCAGCACGGCCTGCAGGGCCGAGGGCAGGTGGCGCATGGCCTTGAGGTGCGCGGCCTCCTGTTCGTCCGACAGGCGCCCCCGGGTCTGCGCCAGCGCCAGCGTCAACAGGAACAGGCCCGCCAGTTGCGTGGTGAAGGCCTTGGTGGAGGCCACGCCGATCTCAACGCCGGCGCGCGTGATGTAGGCCAGCTGGCATTCGCGCACCATGGCCGAGGTGGACACGTTGCAGATGGTCAGCGTCTTGTCCATGCCCAGGCCCTGGGCGTGGCGCAGCGCGGCCAGGGTGTCGGCCGTCTCGCCGCTCTGGCTGATGGTGACCACCAGCGTGCGCGGGTTGGGCACGCTGGTGCGGTAGCGGTATTCGCTGGCCACTTCGACCTGCGTGGGAATCTGCGCGATGTCCTCCAGCCAGTACTTGGCCGCGCAACCGCTGTAGTAGCTGGTGCCGCAGGCCAGGATGAGCACCGAGTCCACTTCCTTGAACACGCGGTAGGCGCCGTCGCCGAACAGCTCGGGCGAGATGCCGGTCACGCCTTCGAGCGTGTCGGCGATGGCGCGCGGCTGCTCGAAGATTTCCTTTTGCATGTAGTGGCGGTAGGGGCCCAGCTCGGCCGCGCCGCTGTGCGCCTGCACGGTCCGCACCTCGCGCTGCACCTGGCGGCCCTGCCGGTCCAGCACCCAGTGCTTGCCCAGCTGGATGTCCACCAGGTCGCCTTCTTCCAGGTACACGATCTGGTCGGTCACGCCCGCCAGGGCCATGGCGTCGCTGGCCAGGTAGTTGTCGCCGTCCGGGCCCACGCCCAGAATGAGCGGGGAGCCTGCGCGGGCGCCCACCACGCGCTGGGGCTCGTCCTTGCAGAAGGCGGCGATCGCATACGCCCCGTGCAGCTGCGCCGTGGCGGCCTTGAGCGCCTCGAACAGGTCGCCGTCGTAGAGGCTGTCCACCAGGTGCACGATCACCTCGGTGTCGGTCTGGCTCTGGAAGCGGTAGCCGCGGGCCTGCAACTGCGCGCGCAGCTCTTCATGGTTCTCGATGATGCCGTTGTGCACCAGCGCGACGCGACCGGGCTTTTGCAGCACCTCTTCGCCGGTGCCGTGGCTGAAGTGCGGGTGCGCGTTGTGCACCGCGGGCGCCCCGTGCGTGGCCCAACGCGTGTGGGCGATGCCGGTGCCGCCCGCAATGCTGTCGGCGTCCACCTGGCCTTGCAGTTCGGCCACGCGCGAGACGCTGCGCGCTCGCTTCAAGCCCCCATCGTGCACGGCCACGCCGCAGGAGTCATAGCCCCGGTATTCCAGGCGCTGCAGGCCCTGGACCAGGATGGGAACGATGTTGCGGCTGGAAACCGCGGCGACGATGCCACACATGAGACGCTCTCCTCTTTGACACCGATGCTAGGGTGCGCGACATGCATGATGATTTTTATTGGTTGCGTATTTTGAAATTTCAGTTCAATATGGCGCTGAAATGAATGAAAATTTCAAAGAAATACACGAATTGAACGGAAGCGTTTCCGCTTTGGCCTTGGATGCCATCGACCTGCGGCTGCTGGACGAACTGCAGCGCGATGCCGCCCGCAGCAACCAGGACCTGGCCCTGGCCGTGAATGTGTCGCCCGCCACGTGCCTGCGTCGCATCAAGCGCATGCGCGAGGCCGGGCTGATCGAGCACCAGATGGCGGTGCTCAGCAGCGAACGCCTGGCCGCCGTGCTCGGTCACGGCCTCACGGCGGTGGTGGAAATCACGCTGGAGCGCCAGGGCGACGAACACGCCCGCGCCTTCGAGGCCCGCGTGGTGCAGGACGACGCCGTGCAGCAGTGCTACCGCGTCTCCCCGGGCCCGGACTTCGTGCTCATCGTGCGCGTGGCCGACATGCCCGCCTACGGCGCACTGGCCCAGCGCCTGTTCACCAGCGATGCGAACGTGCGCAACGTCAAGGCCTTCTTCAGCCTGCACCGCGCCAAGTTCAGGCCTCAGCTTCCGCTGGGCTGAAGCGAACGCCTGTCGTGCGCGACCAATCGCCCGGAGGGCCCGGCTCCTACAGCGCGCGCCGTGCCCCCGCAGGAGCCGAGCCCCCCTGGCGATTCTTCCCCCGCAGGAGCCCAGCCCCTGGGCGATGGTTGGCGGGGAATCAGGGGTTTCCAGGCACGGCCACCAGGCGCAGGCCCAGCGCCTTGCACACGCGGCTCACGGTGTCGAAGCGGGGTTGTGCGTCGGAGCGCAGGGCTTTGTACAGCGCTTCGCGGCTCAGGCCTGCGTCCTGGGCCACCTGCGTCATGCCGCGGGCGCGCGCCACCATGCCCAGCGCATGCGCAAGCTCCCCTGGGTCGTCCTCTTCAATCACCAGGGTGAGGTAGGCCGCCATGTCCTCCTCGGTGCGCAGGTGCTCGGCCAAGTCAAAAGGGCGGGTGTCCGGTTTCATGGTGGCAGCTCCTTGAACATGCGGGCCAGGTCCGTGGCGCGGGCGATGTCGCGAACCTGGGTGGACTTGTCCCCGCCGCCCAGCATCACGATCAGCCGCTCCTCGCATGGCGTGTAGTACATGCGCCAGCCCGGGCCGAAAAACTCACGCATTTCCCACACGCCATGGCCCAGGGCCTTGACGTCGCCCAACTGGCCTCGGCTGGCTTTGTCCAGCCTGCGCGCCAGGCGCAGCCGTGTCAGCGCATCGGGCAGGGCCTGGAGCCAGCGGTCGAACTCTGCAGTGGTCTCGACGCGGTACATGCCAAGTGTAATCGTTCGATGACGGAGGGTCCCCAGTGAGAGCTTGCGGGCCCCGCAGTCAGCTCACTTGAGGGTCGGCTGAGGTTGCGGAGACGGCGCAGACCGGTGAGGTCGCTGCAGTCGGAGATGCCGGCCGGGCCGGTGGGCTCGCAGAGGCAGGTGTGGCTCTTCCGGCTGCGGCGCGGCGGGGCCGGGGTCGGGCGGGTGGAGCCGTGGGCAGCAGGCTGGTCAGGCGCTGGTACAGCTCAAACAGAAAGGCCACGCGCTCGGCGTCGTGGCGGTAGCTTTTCTTGCCGCCCGAGCCGAGGTAGGCGCGGTCCACCGCGGCGTCGAGCTTGTGGTGCGCCTTGAGCAGTTCGGGCGGCATGGTCAGCGGGTCGTACAGGTCGGCCAGCGAGGCGCCAGGAAAGCGCGCCCGGGCGTCGAGCACGGCCTTTGCGGCGGCTTCGATGGCGGCGGTGTCCTTCTCGCTGCGGGGCTCGCCGCAGTGGCCGGGCCAGGGGAAGTTGTTGTAGACGATGGAAGCGGAGTAGCGGTAATCGCTCTTGAGGCGACCGCAGACGGTACGCATCCAGGCGTTGTGCATGGTGCTGGTGAGGATGCCGAAGTGGAAGAGCGTGGCATCAGGAACAACCTTCACCAAGTTGCTGCACATGGTGGTCGGCTGCTTAAACCCGATGGGTACAAACAGCCTGCGCTCCGATGACACTTCCGGCAGAACCAAGTAGGGCGCATTCGGAATGTTTTCCACATGAAACCGCGTCGGCTTGTCAGCCAGCTTGCGCGTGGGCGCGCTCTTGCTGGCCAAGCGTGCGGCCTTGACCGCCTGCACCCGTTTCAAGGCCAGCGGCATGGCACGCAACTCGGCTGGCGGGCAGTCGCCCAGCCACAGGCACCAGCGCTCGTAACCGTTGAGGAACTCGTCCGCACCCAGCCAGCGGCGGAACCAGGGCGCGCTGCGCGGCTCGGCCGCAATGAAGGCTTCTTTTTCCTCTGAGGTGAAAAGGTAGTTGCCGTCATCGATCGGCTTGTTGCCAATACCGATCTCTGGGACGTCGCAGATGGGCTTGTTGCGGCGAGGCAGCACCACGTCCGGCGCGTCCACCAAATACGGGTTGATGTTCCTGGCCGCCACCGCATGCGCCTCGCCGCGGATGTCCTCGTACTCGTAAAGCGTCTTGCCCTCGCGGTCGTTCGGCCCGAAGCCAATGATCACGCAATGCACCGCCGCCTTGCCCCGGGCCTCGTTGCTCCACTGGAAGGTGCGGTGTGCAAAGTGGATGCGCACGCCGCGCCCCAGCATCCAGCCCCAGAGCACGCCCACCTGCTCGCCCTGGGTGATGCTGTTGGTGGACACAAAGCCGCAGCGCGTGGGCACATTGCCGCTGTGTGCGATGTAGCGCGCCGCCTTGACGTACCAGGCCGCCACGAAGTCGAGCAGCCCGGCGTTGTCGATGCCGGCAAAGACCTCGCGCACGTCGGCCCGCTGCGCGTCGCTGAGGAACTTGGCGCCCACGAACGGCGGATTGCCCAGCACGTAGCTGCAGCGCTCGGGCGGCAGCACCTCGCCCCAGTCGAGCTGCAGCGCGTTGCCGTGGCGGATCTGCGGCGTGCTCTTGAGCGGAATGCGCGCGAAGTACAGGCCAAACTCCTCGCTGGCGCGCATGTTCATCTGGTGGTCCATGAGCCATAGCGCTACCTGCGCGATCTGCGCGGGAAATTCCTCGATCTCGATGCCATGGAACTGGTCCACGTTCACGCCCAGCAGGTTGTGGATGTCCACGCTCTTTTGGCCGCGGTGCTCGCTCAGCTCATGGGCGGCACGCAGCACTTGCAGTTCCAGCTCTCGCAGCTCCCGGTAGCTGATGACCAGGAAATTCCCGCAGCCGCAGGCCGGGTCGAAAAACGTGAGCGTGCGCAGCTTCTTGTGGAACTCAAAGAGGCGCTGGCGGTTGTGGCGCGTGCGCTCGAATTCGGCGCGCAGTCCGCCGAGGAACAGGGGCTCGATCAGCTTGAGGATGTTGGCCTCGCTGGTGTAGTGCGCGCCCAGGTGCCGGCGGGCCTGCCGGTCCATGATGCTCTGGAACAGGCTGCCGAAGATGGCGGGGCTGATGCTGGACCAGTCGAGCGCGCAGGCGTCGAGCAGGGCCTCGCGCATGGCGGCGTTGAAGTCGGCCATGGGCAGCACTTCGGCAAAGAGCCGGCCGTTCACGTAGGGAAAGCTTGCCAGCTGCTCGTCGAGTGCGGCGCTGCGCGCGCCTTCGGGCGTGTTGAGCACCTGGAACAGCTGCGTCAGCCGCGGGCCGAGGTCGGAGCCGTCGGGCGCGGTGCGTTCGCGCACGAAGTCGCGAAAGGCCTGAGCGGGCGAGAAGATGCTGGTGTCGTCGGCAAACAGGCAAAACAAGAGCCGCACCAGCAGCACTTCCAGCGGGTGGCCGCTGTAGCCGCTGGCATGCAGCGCGTCGTGCAGCCGGCCCATGCGTTCGGCGGCCCGGATGTTGACCGGGTCTTCCGGCTTGAGCGCCTGCACCTTGTAGCCGCCCAGCAGGCCAAACAGCCGCACGTGCTTGTGCAGGTCCGGCAGGGCGAATTCCACGCACTCACCCGGCGCGTGCTCGCCCAGCCGGTGCACCCGAAAACGCGCAAAGTCGCACACCACCACCAGGGCGGGCAGGTCGCGGTCGGGCAGGCCGGCCAGGTAGTCCTGGGCCTGGGAGAAGGCGGCGTCCAGGTCTTTGCCGCGCGACTTGTGTTCCACCAGCAACACGCCGGGCCAGAACAGGTCGACATAGCCGCGGCCGCCACCGTGCTTGGCGACATTGAGCTCGAAGGTGGCGACGCGCTTGTTGGGCACGCCGAAGATGTCGAGGAAGTCGATCCAGAACGGCTTGGCCTGGCTGTCCTCGTTGCAGGCGTCGGCCCACTGCTTGCTGAAGGCCAGCGCCTTGGCCTTGATGTCGTTCCAGCTGTGTCGCACGTCCGCGCTCCCGGCAAAGCGGGGGATGCTGCGTGTGCGAGCGTGGGCTGGCTTTAAGGCTGGTTAAACGGCGTCAATTCTTTGCGTTTGCGAGCTTGCGGGGGCGCGTGAGGCCGCCATCGCCCGGAGGGCCGGGCTCCTAAAGGGGCCGGTGTTCGCGCAGGAGCCCCGCCCCTGGGCGATGGGTGGTGCCGACCTGCCGGCCGTTTTCGCGCCCCCAATCGCCTGGAGGGCCGGGCGCCTACTTTTTCTTGGCGGGGCGCTGCCAGTTCGGGATGCTCACCTGCTTGCCGCGTGCCACGCTCAGGGCGCCGGCCGGGGTGTCCTTGGTGATGGTGGAGCCGCCGCCGATGGTGCCGCCCGCGCCCAGGGTGACGGGGGCCACCAGCACGCAGTTGCTGCCCACATGCACGTCGGCTTCGATCACGGTGCGGTGCTTGTTGGCTCCGTCGTAGTTGGCGGTGATGCTGCCTGCGCCGTAGTTCACGCGTTCGCCCACGGTGGCGTCGCCCAGGTAGGCCAGGTGGTTGGCCTTGGCGCCCGGGGCGAGGGTGGAATTCTTCACTTCCACGAAGTTGCCGATGTGCACCTCGGCCCCCAGCCGCGCGCCCGGTCGCAGCCGCGCGAACGGCCCGATGAGCGCGCCTTCGCCCACCTCCACGCCGGGCTTTTCGCCGTCGATGTGGGTGAAGGGGTGGATCATGGCGCCGGCTGCGATGCGTGCGTTGGCAATGACGCAGTGCGCGCCCACGCGCACGCCCTCGCCGAGTTCCACCCGGCCTTCGAAGACGCAGCCCACGTCGATCTCCACGTCGGGGCCGCAGGCCAGGTCGCCGCGCACGTCAAAGCGCGCGGGGTCTGCCAGGCGCACGCCCTGCTCCATGAGCGCCTGGGCGCGCCGCAGCTGGTGCGCGCGCTCCAGCTCTGCAAGCTGCAGCGGGCTGTTGACGCCGGCCACCTGCACCGCGTCGGTGATGCGGTGCGCCACCACGGGCAGGCCGTCTTGCGTGGCGAACTTCACCACGTCGGTGAGGTAGTACTCGCCCTGGGCGTTGCGGTTGTCCAGCCGGCCCAGCCAGCCGCGCAGCAGCCGCGTGGGCACGGCCATGATGCCGCTGTAGATCTCGTTGATGCGGCGCTGCTCGGGGCTCGCGTCCTTGTGCTCGACGATGGCCTGGACCCGTTCGCCCTGCCGCACGATGCGGCCGTAGCCCGTGGGGTCGGGCATGTCCAGCGTGAGCAGGGCCAGCTGCTGGCCGCCGCAGGCCGCCAGCAGGGCGGCCAGGGTGTCGGCCTCGGTGAGCGGCACATCGCCCGACAGGATGAGCGTGACGCCGTCGTCGGCCAGCAGCGGCAGCGCCTGCTGCACCGCGTGGCCGGTGCCCAGCTGCGGCGCCTGCCGGGCAAAGTCCAGCGGCAGCCCGCCCAGGGGCAGGGCGCCGACAGCGGCCTCGACCTCGTCGGCCTGGTGCCCGGTGATGACCACGGCCCGCCGCGCCGATAACTGCAATGCCCGCTCAAGTACATGCGCCAGCAAAGCGCGCCCGCCCAGGCGGTGCAACACTTTCGGCCGCGCGCTCTTCATGCGCGTTCCCTTCCCCGCAGCAAGGATGACGACATCGATGGGGCTGGCGGGGTGGTGGCCGGGCTGGTTCATGAATCCGTGGAGTGCTATGGTGGTCAGATGGGTGGGGATTATGCGCAGCAGCCTGATGGCTGGCTTGCTCGCCGTCCTGCTGGGAGGCTGCAGTGCCGTGCGGGTGGCTTACGACCAGGCGCCCGAGCTGCTGTGGTGGTGGCTGGGCGGCTACGTGAGCTTCAGCGAGCCGCAGCGCCCGGCCATGCGCCAGGCCCTGGTGCAGGTGCACAGCTGGCACCGCCGCACGCAGCTGCCGGGCTACGCTGACCTGCTGCTGCGCTGGGAGCCGGTGGTGCAGGGCGAAATGACGGGCGCCCAGGTGTGCGCCCTGGCCGACGAGGCCGACCAGGCCGTGCGCGCCCTGCCGGGGCTGGCCGACGCCCTGGACACCCCCGCGCTGCAGGCCCTGGCCAGCTTCAACCGGCCGCAAGTGGCCGAGCTGGAGCGGCGCCTGGCCAAGAAGAACAAGGAATTCCGCGAGAAGTACCTGGAGGTCACGCCGCAGGAATTGCTCGCGGCGCGGGTGAAGCAGGGTGTCTCGGGCGCCGAGCGCCTGTACGGGCGACTGCAGGGCGAACAAAAGCGTGCGCTGGAGTCGGCGCTGTCGCGCTCGCCCTGGGACGTGCAGGGCACCTACGCCCGGCGCCTGAAGCGCCAGCAGTCGCTGCTGCAGGCCCTGCAGACCTGGCAGGGGCAGCCGCCCGAGCAGGTGCGCGCGGGCTTGCGCCAGCTGATCGAGCGCAGCATCGAACTGCCCGAAGCCAGCGACCGCGCCGCCATTGCCGACTTCCGCCGCGGCGCCTGCCAGGTGCTGGCCGAGTTCCACAACAGCACCACGCCCGCACAGCGCGGCCGTGCGGTGGACACGCTCAGGCGCTACGGCAGCGACTTCCGCTTGCTGGCCGGGCAGGCGCTTTGAACACCAGGCGCAACCCGCGCACGCCTTGTGGCCACGGGCCCACCGGTCGTGCCGGCCCCCAACAGGTCATGCGGCCCGTGCGCAACGGGCCGCCAACGCTGGGGCATCACGGGCTCATGCCGGTACAGCCGCCCTTGCCGGGCCTTTCATGCAGGTTGGACGGCCACGGGCAAGGCAGGCACGCCTCGCAGGCACGTTCCGACATGTATCCCCCGGCAGCTAAGCCCCGGCAGGCACGGTGCGGGCTGGCTGACGGCTCATTGCCCCGGTGCCTTGGTGTGCGAGCGGGCCTCCTCTTCGGCCCGCTTCAGCTCCCGGGCCTCGGCTTCATCGGCCGGGCGGGCGGCCTCGGCATCGGCTTGCACGTCGGCGCGTTCCATGTAGCGGCGCATGCGTTCTTCGTAGTCCTGGCTGGCTTCGTAGCTGCCTTCGCCCAGGGGCGGGGGTGGCGCCGCGTCCGAGGGCTGGCGCCAGAATTCGTGGTTGGAAGGGGTGGTGGGCATGGCGGTCTCCTGGTGAGGCCGGCCTGCCGGCCGGGCACGCGGCGGTCGCCCGGGATGGGAAGCACGAGAACAAGCCAGGAAGGCCGGCGCAAGGCCATCACGCTGGGCTGCGCGGCCCCGGCGCGGTGTCGGCCAGGCGGCTGCGCACGCGTCGGTGCGGGCTGACCCTGAAGCAGCGCACACCGGCCCGGGGTGCTCTTGAGCGATGGAGGTTTGCCGGGCCGGGGCCGCGGGTTCGGCCGCCTGCCGCAAGAGCTTGGCGTTCAGCGGCCCGGCATGTGCGCGGCAAGACCGGTCACGCCGGCCCCGCTGCGCTGGTCCCGCAGCCAGCGCCAGGGCAATCGCCGCAGGCAATCTGCGGCTGGCGGCCCAGCGACCGCACTTCAGGTTCAGGGGGCAGGCCCGCCGCCCCGGGTCAGCGGCCCGGGCGGTGCCAGGCCACGCCTTCTTCGCTCAGGATGGCGTCAAGTGGCAGGTCGTGCGGCTCGGGCTGCAGGTCGGGCAGCCAGCCCATGCCGTAGCCCAGGCCCACGGTCACCGGCTTAGGCTGGTAACTGGCCAGGGTGCGGTCGTAAAAACCGCCTCCGTAGCCCAGGCGGTAACCCCCCGGGCCCCAGCCCACGCAGGGCACCAGCAGCAGGGTGGGCACCACAAGTTCCGTGTCCTTGGGCTTGGGGATGCCGTAGGCGTCTTCCTCCATGGGGCAGCCGGGGTACCAGGCGTGGAAGGTGAGCGTCTTGGTCTGCTTGTTCACCACCGGCAGCCCGATCTTGCGCGGCAGGCCCTGGCCGAGGGTGGCGTCGGCCAGCACCGGCTCCACGCTGGCACCGGCCAGGGAGGGCTCGAGCGTGGCGTCTTCCTGCCAGCGGTACAGCGCGGGCAGCGGGTCGAATTCGCCCTTGATCGGCCAGTAGGCGCCGATCACCGTGTCCGGCCGGCCCACCAGCCAGATGCGCAGCACCCGCTGTAACAGTTCAGCGCGCTGTAGGCGATCGGGCAGGTTCAGCCGTTGCTCGATCAGGGACTTTCTGGCCGTTGCTTTATCCATAATCTGCCGATGCTATCGAAAAAGTTTGTCACGAAGGCCAGCGCCGCCCTGCTGGCGTGTTTTGGCCTCCTGGCGCAGGCCACCGCCTCCGCTGCCACGCCCGCCGCTTCCCCGTCCCGGGGTGACCAGGTGATTCTCGACATGAGCGAAGCCTTCGCCCGCGGTGACCGCGCACGCCTGCAGGCGCTGCTGCCGCAGGCGCGCGGCCACCTGCTCGAACCCTGGGCCGCCTACTGGGACCTGCGCAGCCGCCTGCTGGAGGCCACGCCTTCGGAGGTGCAAGCCTTTCTGGCCCGCTGGGCCGGCACCTACCAGGAGGACCGGCTGCGCAACGACTGGCTGCTGCTGCTCGGCCAGCGCCGCGACTGGGCCGAATTCGAACGCCTGCACACCGATTTCCGGATGCAGGACGACAAGCAGCTGCGCTGCTACGACCTGGCCATCGCCAGCATGGAAGGCCGTCTG
>CAYVGD010000076.1:0-10411 GCA_964450095.1 uncultured Polaromonas sp. | reverse complement strand
CAGCGCCACCCTTACAAGAAGCACAAGTCCTGGCTCAGCGACATCTTCGACTGAAGTGTGCAGGCCCCCGCGGGGGGCGGTGCTATGCTTTTTTCATGAGCAAGGCATTCACCCGCGAAAGCGACGGCGACGAGGACGAACCGAGCCTGCCGCCCTTGCCCGCTGGCGGCAAGAACTACATCACCCCGCAGGGTTTCGCGCGGCTCAAGGCTGAGCTGCTGGAGCTGATCGACACCGAGCGCCCGCGCGTCGTGGAGGTCGTGCACTGGGCCGCCAGCAACGGCGATCGGTCTGAAAACGGCGACTACCTCTACGGCAAGAAGCGCCTGCGCGAGATCGACCGGCGCATCCGCTTCCTGACCCGGCGCCTGGAGATCGCCGAGGTCACCGACCCTTCGCTGCACCACGGCGGCGAGCAGGTGTTCTTTGGCGCCACCGTGCGGTATGCGCTGGAGGACGGCACCGAGCACGTGGTCACCATCACGGGCATCGACGAGGCCGACAGCCTCGCCGGCCAGGTGAGTTGGGTGTCGCCCGTGGCGCGAGCCCTGCTCAAGGCCCGGGTGGGCGACGAGGTGCCCCTGGTCACGCCCGCTGGCGTGCAGATGCTGGACGTGCTGCAGGTCGACTACCCCGCGCCCCAGCCCTGAAGGCCCCGGGGCAGCGCCTGCGGGCCGCTCGGGTATGGCCGCGCTCGGCCAGGGGCCCGGCATCGCTGAACAATAATGGCGCCTCGTCTGCCGAGCCCCGCCTGCCATGCTGTTCCTGCTCTCGCCCGCCAAGTCCCTGGACTACGAGTCGCCCCTGCCGCCGCTGCCCCACACCTTGCCCGGTTTCGTGCCGCAGTCGGGAGAGCTGATCGAGGTGCTGCGCGAAAAGTCGCCCCAGGAGATCGCGCAGCTCATGGACCTGTCAGACAAGCTCGCCGGCCTGAACGTGGCGCGCTACGAGGCCTGGAGCCCCCGCTTTGACGCCCGCAATTCACGCCAGGCGGTGCTGGCCTTCAACGGCGATGTCTATGAAGGCCTCGACGCCAAGACGCTGAAGGAAGACCAACTGGCCTGGGCGCAGGAGCGGGTGTGCATCCTGAGCGGTCTCTACGGCGTGCTCAGGCCCCTGGACTGGATGCAGCCCTACCGCCTGGAGATGGGCACCACGCTGGCCACCCCCAAGGGCAAGAACCTCTACCAGTTCTGGGGGCCGCAGATCGCCCACTACCTGAACGAGCGCGCGCAGGCCCAGGCCGAGCGCCTGGTCGTGAACCTGGCCAGCGAGGAATATTTCAAGGCGGTGGACCGCAAGGCACTGGCCGTGCCCGTGGTCAGCTGCGTGTTCGAGGAACGCCGCGCCGGCAAGTACAAGATCGTGAGCTTTTCCGCCAAGCGTGCCCGCGGCCTGATGGTGCGCTATTCCATCGAGCAGCAGGCCGAGCGCGTGGAGCAACTGCGCGCCTTTGACTGGGAGGGCTATGCGTACGCGCCCGAGGCTTCCGAGCCCGACCGGCTGGTGTTCCGGCGCGAGGCCCCGGCGGCCTGAGCCAGATGCTGCGAATTGAAACAATGCCGAAGACCCCCGGCGGCATGCTCTGGCGCAGCCGCGCCGATACTAGGCCTTGAGTTCGCAACCGCAAGGTGTCACCCATGAGCGAGGCGCTGTCCCAGGAGCCCACCCCAAGCGTGCTGCAGTGGCTGCAGTCCCAGCGCGCAGCGGGTTTTGATTCACAGGCCCTTTACCAGGCCTTGCGCGATGCCGGCTGGGCGCACGAGGTAGCCTGCCGCCTGGTGGGCCTGCCCGTCACCTCGGCCGACCCCGCCGCCGCATCGGCGCCAGCGGATGCCGCGGACGTGCTGCGCCCCGTGCCCTGGCCGCGTGGCGCGGGCGAGCTCAACACGCTCGATGCCGGGGACCGCCGCGTGCAGGCCCTGGCCGTGATGCGCGAGCCCAACATCGCGGTGCTGGGCGAGTTGCTGTCACCCGAGGAGTGCGATGCCCTGATCGAGGCGGCCCGCCCGCGCCTCGCACGCTCGCTCACGGTCTCGGTCAAGACCGGCGGCGAGGAAGAAAACGCCGACCGCACCAGCCAGGGCATGTTCTTCGAGCGCGGCGAAAGTGAGCTGATCTCTTGCCTGGAGGCGCGCATCGCGCACCTGGTCGGATGGCCGGCCGACCACGGCGAGGGCCTGCAGATCCTGCGCTATGCACCGGGCGCCGAGTACAAGCCCCACTACGATTACTTCGACCCCCACGAGCCTGGAACGTCCAGCATCCTGCAGCGCGGCGGCCAGCGGGTGGCCACGCTGGTGATCTACCTCAACGAACCCGAAGCCGGTGGCGGCACCGTGTTCCCCGAGGTGCACTTCGAATGCCTGCCCCGCAAGGGCCATGCTGTCTTCTTCAACTACGCCAGGCCCCATCCCTCCACGCGCTCACTGCATGGGGGCTCGCCCGTGATCCGCGGTGAGAAATGGATCGCCACCAAGTGGCTACGCGAAGGCGTCTTCGCCTGAGCGCCCGACACGCAAGCACCGCACCGCCATGAACACGCCCGAAAGCTCTGAACTCGGCAAGGCCTCGGTCTACAAGGACCAGTACGACGCAAGCCTGCTTTTCCCGATACCGCGCGCGGCCAAGCGCGCCGAGATCGGCATCGCCGGCCAGGCTCCTTTCTTCGGTGCCGACCTGTGGAACGCCTACGAACTGAGCTGGCTGAACCTGCGCGGCAAGCCCCAGGTGGCCATCGCCCAGGTGGTGGTGCCTTGCGAAACCCCCCACATCGTCGAGAGCAAGTCCTTCAAGCTCTACCTCAACAGCTTCAACAACAGCCGCTTTGCCGATGCCAGCGATGTGCAGGCCCGGCTCAAGGCCGACCTGAGCGAGGCCGTCTGGCGCTCGGCCGAAGGCGGGCGCACCGGTGCGGCCGTGGGCGTGCGGCTGGTGCTGCCCGAGGCCTTCGCCCGCGAGAAGGTGGTCGAATTCGAGGGCCTGAGCCTGGACCGGCTGGACATCGAATGCACCCGCTACTCGCCCGCACCCGAGTTGCTCACGGCAGCGTTCGATGAGCAGCCCGTCACCGAGGTGCTCACCAGCGACCTGCTCAAGAGCAACTGCCTGGTCACCGGCCAGCCCGACTGGGGGAGCGTCCAGATCAGCTACAGCGGGCCGCAGATCGACCAAGGCGGCCTGCTGCAGTACCTTGTGAGCTTTCGCAACCACAACGAATTCCATGAGCAGTGCGTGGAGCGCATCTTCATGGACGTCTGGAGCCGTTGCCGGCCCACCAAGCTGTCGGTGTTTGCGCGCTACACCCGCCGCGGCGGCCTGGACATCAGCCCCTTCCGCACAAGTTACCCGCAGCCCCTGCCCGCGCAGGTGCGAAGCGCCCGCCAGTGATGCCGCGGCGCTGACGGCGCGCGGCCGCAAGGCGCAATCGCCGCCCCAGGAGGCGGGGGCGCGTCGCAGGCCAACGCTCTGGCCCCAGAGCCTTCGCGCGACGCGCGCACGCCAGTCCGGCGGGTGTGCCCTGGGGTCCAGGCGGCACGCGCTGTCCTCCAAAGGTCGCTGCGCATGCCATTGCCCTGGCCGCTGCCTTTTTTCTTTTCTTGGCACCGACTGGGGTCCGGCCCGCTCGGGACGACGCGCCGCCCAGCGCGCGTGCGGTGCCTGCACCGCGACGGCCTGAGGCGCTGCGCCAGGGGCCATGTCCAGCGCCCTGTCGCATGCCCTGGGCGAAGCGCCGCATGACCCTGTAGCGATTCGGGATGCTGCCGGGCCCCGCGGCGATTCGGGTGTCGCTGCGGCTGCTTGGGAGCGCACAAGGGCCAAAGGGTCTTTCCTACACCCCCCCTTCCACCTGCCACGTAGAACGAGCAGGGCACCGCCGTCATCGCAGGCGCTCGCGCACGTTGCCGGGCCCGGGTTCATCACCCGCCGTGCCATCTTCTTCTCATCCGCACCGGAGACATGCCCATGCCTTCACTGATCGTCTTTTCCCATCTGCGCTGGAACTTCGTCTACCAGCGGCCGCAGCACCTGCTTTCTCGCCTGGCCCGGCACTTTCCGGTGGTGTTCGTCGAGGAGCCCGTGGTCGATGCCAGCCAGGAGCACCTGGAGCATCTCCAGCCGGCGCCACAGATCGACGTGCTGCGCCCGCACGTTCGAACACCTTCCACCGGCTTCCACGACGAGCACCTGCCGGCCCTGAGCCGCCAGCTTGCGCAGTTCCTGCAGGAGCGCGGCATCAGCGACTACGTGGTGTGGCTCTACACGCCCATGGCCCTGCCCCTGGCGGCGGAACTGGCGCCCCGCGCCGTGGTGTATGACTGCATGGACGAACTGGCCGCCTTCAAGGGCGCGCCCCGCCAGCTGCTGCAACGCGAAAGTGCGCTCTACCAAATGGCCGACCTGGTGCTCACCGGCGGCCCCAGCCTGTACGAGGCCAGGCGCGACCGGCATCCGAACGTGCACCTGTTTCCCAGCAGCGTCGATGCACCGCATTTCGCATCCGGCCAGGGACAGGACCACGCGGCGCAGCAGCACCTGCCGCATCCGCGCCTGGGTTACCACGGCGTCATCGACGAAAGGCTGGACCTGGGCCTGGTGGCGCAGGTGGCCGATGCCCACCCCGACTGGCAGCTGGTGATGGTGGGTCCCGTGGCCAAGATCGCGCCCGAGAGCCTGCCGCAGCGGCCCAACATCCACTGGATGGGCCAGCGCCCCTACGAGGAGTTGCCGGCTTTCGTCGCCGGTTGGGACGTGTGCCTCATGCCGTTTGCGATCAACGAGGCCACGCGCTTCATCAGCCCCACCAAGACGCTGGAGTACATGGCCGCCGGCAAGCCCGTGGTGAGCACACCGATCCGCGACGTGGCCCAGCCCCACGGAGACGTGGTGGAGATCGCCGCGTCCCCGCAGGCGTTCATTGCCGCCTGCGAGCGCCTCCTGGCCGAATCCGGTGCGGCACGCCAGGCGCGGTCGCAGCGCATGGCCGAGCGCGTGGAGCGCACTTCATGGGACCAGACCGCCAGCGCCATCCAGGGCCTGCTGCAAGGGCTCTTGCAGTCGCGGCCGGCGCGCCCGGACGGCATGCAGACGCGCGCTGCCGCCGATGCGGCCAATGCCGCTGTGGCCGAACCCGCGCGCAGGCCGCGTCCGCAGCGCGCCAGTGCGCTGCGCACCGAGCCGCCACAGCACCGCAGCGTCATCCTGGGCGCAGGCCCGACGGGCCTGGCCGCTGCGCTGCACCTGGGCGAGGACGCGCTGCTGCTCGAAAAAGGCCAGAGCGTGGGCGGCTGGTGCCGCTCCATCGTGGACCGGGGCTTCACCTTCGACTACGCCGGCCACATCATGTTCTCCAACGACCCGTACGTGCTGGACCTCTACAAGAAGCTGCTGGGCCAGAACATGCACTGGCAGGACCGCGAGGCTTGGATCTACAGCAAGAACGTCTACACCCGCTATCCCTTCCAGGGCGCGCTTTATGGCCTGCCGCCGCAGGTGCTCAGGGAATGCCTGGTCGGTGCGATCGAGGCCCGCTTCGGGCCGATCAAGAAGGATGCCGCCACCGGCGCGGTGGCCGGCGTCATCCCCAAGCCGCAGCAGGCCCCCAAGAACTTCGAGGAATTCATCTACAAGGTCTGGGGTGCGGGCGTGGCCAAGCACTTTGCCATTCCCTACAACCGCAAGCTCTGGGCCGTGCCCCTGCACGAGATGGAAACCTCCTGGCTGGGCGGACGCGTGCCGCTGCCCGACCTGGAGGAGATGATCGACGGGGCGCTGCAGCCGGTGCCCAAGCCCATGGGCCCCAACGCGCGCTTCGGCTACCCCCTGCAAGGCGGTTTCCAGGCGCTGATGGATGCCTTCCTGCCGCATCTGCAGGGCCCGTTGCAGCTGGAGGCCGAGGTGGTGGCGGTCTCGCCCTCACGGCGCACGGTGACGCTGGCCGACGGCCGCATCTACGGCTACGAAAGCCTGATCAGCACGCTGCCGCTGCCCAAGCTGGTGGAGGCCATGGGCGATGAGGCGCCCGAGCCGGTGCGCACGGCCGCACAGTCGCTGCGGCATGTCTCGGTGCGTTGCGTCAATCTGGGCATCGGCCGTGAAAAGCTCACCGACAAGCACTGGATCTACTACCCCGAAGACACGGTGTTCCACCGCATCTTCGTGCAGGGCAATGCCAGCCCGCACTGCAATGCGCCCGGTGGCTTTGGCCTGACCTGCGAGATCACCTACTCCGACTACAAGCCGCTGCCCTGCGAGGGCCAGGGGCTGATCGACCGCTGCATCCAGGACTGCATCCGCGTGGGCATGATCCGCGCCGATGACCCGGTGTGGGCGGCCAACGAGGTGGACATGCCTTACGCCTACGTGGTGTACGACCACGCCCGCGCGCAGCACGTGGAGACCATCCGCCGCTGGGTCGCACAGGCCAACATCCTGCTGGCCGGCCGCTACAGCGAGTGGGAGTACTACAACTCCGACCACGCCTTCGTGGCCGGGCGCAAGGCCGCTGAGCAGGCGCGCATGCTGCACTCGACAAGCTACACCAGCAACGGCGCCTCCACATTGAGTGCGCGCGAGGCCAGCCAGCGCCAGGCCGCCTCGGCGGTGGCCATGGCGGCCACGGCCGCAGGCGGCAAATACAAGCCCGCCGCCTGAAAGCCGCGCGCCGGTCGCACACACCCGCGAACCCACGCGAGCCTGGTGACCCGGCCACGGGCCACGGGCCCCAGGGCCCAGCCCGGGGCTCAAGGCATGCGGAACACCTGCACCGAGCGCGCCACGGTCTCCGAGCTGTGCGTGAGCGCCGCCGCTGCGGCGGCGGACTGCTCGGCCAGCGCCGCGTTTTGCTGCGTGGCGTGGTCCAGGTGCGTGACGGCCTGGTTCACCTGCGCAATGCCCGAGGCCTGCTCGTGCGTGGCCTGGGTGATGTGGCGCACCAGCGCGCTCATGCGGTCGACGGCGCTGATCACCTCGCGGATGGTGCTGGCGGCCTGCGTCATCTGGCGCGAGCCGTCGGCGACCTGCTCGGTGGAGGCATTGATCAGCTGGCGGATCTCCTTGGCCGCCGCACCGCTGCGCTGGGCCAGTGCCCGCACCTCGGCCGCCACCACGGCAAAGCCCCGGCCTTGCTCGCCCGCGCGCGCCGCCTCGACGGCCGCGTTGAGCGCCAGGATGTTGGTCTGAAAGGCAATGCCCTCGATCACCGCGATGATCTCGCTGACCTGCTGCGATGAGGCCTGGATGGCCTGCATCGCAGCGCCCACCTCGGCCACCGCGCGACCGCCGCGCTCGGCCACCTGCGTGCTCTGCTCGCTTTCCTGCGACACCTGGGTGGCGGTCTCGGCCGTGTGCTTGACCGTGCCCGAGAGCTGCTCCATCGAGGCCGCGGTCTCTTCCAGGCTGCTGGCCTGGGACTCGGTGCGCGAGGACAGGTCCTGGCTGCCCTGCGCGATCTCCTGGGCCGACAGCACGAAGCTGGCGGTCTCGTGCCGCACGTCGCCCACCACTGCGCGCAGGTTGATCTGGATCTGCAGCAGCGCCCGCATCAGCGACGCCATGGGCTCACCCTGCGCCGGAGGCACCGCGCTCACCAGGTTGCAGCCAGCCAGGTCGCGCGCAAAGAGCTGGGCCTGGTCCAGGGCCACCGAAAAGCGCTGGTGGAACCACAGCGTGATCGCGCTGCCGCCAGCGGCCAGCAGGCCCAGCTGCGCAGCCAGGGCACCACCACCGGCCAGGCCCAGGGCGGGTGGCAGCACGATCAGCGCCCCCGTCCCCGCCAGGAAAAGCGCGAGCTTGGCCGACAGTGGCAGCCGTGCCATGGCCGCCACCTGGCCGCGCAGTCCCAGGGCCTGTACGTGGCCGGCTGCGAGCGCGATGCTGGCGCGGCCGCTGGTGCGCTCCCTGTGAATCTGCGCATACAGGGCCTCGGCCTGCTGCACCTGCTGGCGCGTGGGTTTGATGCGCACCGACAGGTAGCCGCGGGGCTTGGCGCCTTCCATGATCGGCGTCACGTTGGCTTGCACCCAGTAGTGGTCCCCGTCCTTGCGTCGGTTCTTCACCAGGCCCGTCCAGGGCTGGCCGCGGCCCACGGTCTGCCACATGTCTTTGAAGGCCTCGGGCGGCATGTCCGGGTGGCGGATCATGTTGTGCGGCTGGCCCACCAGTTCGGCATAGGTGAAGCCGCTGGTCTTGACGAAGGCCGGGTTGCAGTGCGTGATGCGCCCCTGCGTGTCCGTGGTGGACACCAGCAGGTCACTGGCCGGGTAGTCGTATTCGCGCTGGGTGACGGGAAGGTTCAGACGCATGTCGTGCAGGCCGCAGCCGCGGCGCGAAGTGAGGGGCTGGCAGGGACCGGAAGGCGCATGCCGCAGCGCGGTGCTGCAGGCATGCCCCCGGCAATGTCGAAAAAATTCTAGGCAGGGGGTGCGCCTGGCCATGGGCCGAATTCAGGGGCATTCGGGCTTCAGTTCGAAGCCTCGGGCTGCTTCCTGGAAGCGGTGCGGCCGCAAGCCGGACGCGGTGACGTGCGGCTCAGTCCAGCAGGTCCAGCCAGTCGCAGCGCAGCCGGCCGTGGGCGTGCGCTCGCGCGCGTGCATAGGCATACAGCTGCGGTGTGAGCACCCCGGCCACGCACAAGGGCAGCAGGGTCTGCAGGCCCAGCGCAACGGCAGGCAACCACGCGGTCCAGCCCAGCATCCACAAGGTCAGCACGCCTTCCCACACGGCGCATTCGAGCCGGTACCGGCGGCGTTCGCGCTGCAGTGCACGCCAGTGCTTGAGCCTTTGCAGCTGCTTGAGGCTCAGGCGCTGCCAGGGGTGGCGCAGGTGGCGGGCGCGGTGACTGTCTGTTGGCGTCGGTGGCGTGGGCGGCGGAGTTTCGGGTGCCGACATGAATGCCCCTTTTCTACAGTCCACCCGGAGCCGGCCAGGCCAGGCCCAGGCAATCGGTCAATGTAGGAGCCGCTCCCGAGCCGTGTCAATTCGGCGCCTGGGGCTTTTGCACCTTCTCACCAGACCCATGCCATGGCCTGGGCCTGGCCCGGCCGTGCAGCGCATGCGCAGGGCGGGCCGGGTGAGGTGTGGGTCAGATCAAGGTCGGCTGCTGGGGCTCGGCCTCGGCCGGCTCGGTCCGGCCGGGCTCGGGTGCATCCCCGGCCTTGACCAGCGTGCCCACGCGCACGCCCAGAAGGCGCAGCCGCCTTTGCAGGTCCACCCGCTTGAGCGCCTGGCCGGCTGCGCGCCGAATGCCTGCGGCATCGTCGATGGCCTCGGGCAGGGTGATGTCGCGCGTGACGCTCTTGAAGTTGTCAAAGCGCAGCTTGACGCCAATGGTGCGGCCCCGGTAGCCCTTGCGCTGCAGGTCCTCGGCCACGCGTTCACACAGAAGCGTGAAGATGGCGCCCAGCGCCTGGCGGTCGCGCACGGCGTGCAGGTCGCGCTCGAAGGTGGTCCCCCGGCTCATGGAGACGGGTTCGCTGTGCGTGACCACCGGCCGCTCGTCCCGGCCCCAGGCGGCCTCGTGCATCCAGGCGCCGGTGGCCGCGCCGAACTGTCCGACCAGCCAGGTCTTCTCGCAGGCGGCCAGCTGGCCAATGGTCTGGATGCCCAGGCGCTGCAACTTGGCGTCGGCCTTGGGGCCGATGCCGTTGATCTTGCGGCAGGCCAGCGGCCAGATCAGTGACTCGAGGTCGGACTCGTGAACGATGGAGATGCCCTGGGGCTTGTTGAACTCGCTGGCCATCTTGGCGATCAGCTTGTTCGGCGCCACGCCGATGGAGCAGGTCAGGCCGGTTCGTTCGGCGATGCTGCGCTGGATCAGGCGCGCAAGCGCCCGCCCGCCGTCGCGCTGGCCGCCGGGCACGTCGGTGAAGTCGATGTAGACCTCGTCCACGCCCCGGTCCTCCATGACGGGAGCGATTTCAAGGATGGTGTCCTTGAAGGCCCGCGAGAAGCGCCGGATCTCGTCGAAGTCCACCGGCAGCACGATGGCTTCGGGGCAGAGCTTTGCCGCTTTCATCATGCCCATGGCCGAGCCCACGCCGAATTGCCGGGCCGGGTAGGTGGCGGTGGTGATGACGCCGCGGCCCACGTAGTCTTTCAGGCGTGGAAAGGCGTCCAGCGCAATGGTGTGCAGCCCGTCCTCGCCGTACTGCTGGAGCAGCGCATCGTCGGGCCTGCGCCGTCCGCCGCCGATGACCACGGGCTGCCCCTTGAGCTGGGGGTAGCGCAGCAGCTCGACGGAGGCGAAGAACGCGTCCATGTCGAGGTGAGCGATGCGGCGCACTTTCGCGGTCATCCGTCAAGCATAGCGGGGCGATGAGGGGCCTTGCCTGCGCGTGCCCAGGCCCTGGGTGATAACCGGTATCCGTTATGGGGCGCGCTGGCAGCGGCGCAGCGGGCCGGAGACAGGCCC
>CAYVGD010000075.1:0-10424 GCA_964450095.1 uncultured Polaromonas sp. | reverse complement strand
GGCGCCAGCCAGACCAGGGCGGCCACCGGCCGTTCCCGGTGCCAGGAGCGGCCGGGTTGGCGGGGCTGTCGCAGGTGGTCAAGCGCTGGGACGTGTTCAGCGCCTCGCTGGTGGACACCTTCAACCTCCAGGGCCTGATGGCCTACGCCGTGGCGTTGGTGGGCGTGAAGCTGCTGCATGAGCTGGGCCATGCATTCACGGCCAAGCATTACGGCTGCCGGGTGCCCGCCATGGGCGTGGCTTTCCTCGTGATGTGGCCGGTGGCCTACACCGACACCAACGAAACCTGGCGTCTCACCGACCGCCTGCAGCGCCTGCGCGTGGCCTGCGCGGGCATTGCCACAGAACTGGTGATCGCGGTCTGGGCCACCCTGGCCTGGGCGCTGCTGCCCGAAGGGGCGCTGCAGTCGGCCGCCTTCGTGCTGGCCACGACCAGCTGGGTGGCGACGCTGGCCATCAACGCCAGTCCCTTCATGCGCTTTGACGGCTACTTTATCCTGATGGATGCGCTGGACATGCCCAACCTGCATGGCCGCAGCTTTGCCCTGGCCCGCTGGCAGCTTCGCGAATGGCTGTTCGGCCTGGGCGAGGAGCCGCCCGAGCATTTCTCGCCGGCTGCGCACAGGGCCATGGTGGCCTTCGCCTGGGCCACCTGGCTGTACCGGCTGGTGCTGTTCATCGGCATTGCGGTGCTGGTTTACCTGTTCTTCTTCAAGTTGCTGGGGGTGCTGCTGTTCGCGGTGGAGATCGCCTGGTTCATCCTCTGGCCGATACGCGCCGAACTGCGCGAGTGGGCCAGGCGCTGGCCGGCCATCCGCAAGAAGGCGCGCAGCCGCCGTTCGGCGCAACTCCTGCTGGCCGGGTGCGTGCTGGCGCTCGTGCCCTGGCCCGGGCGCATCGGCGCCAGTGGCGTGCTCAGGCCCCAGGAGGCCTGGCCGGTGTTCGCGCCGGCGGGTGCGCGCATCGAAGCCCTCCCGCTGGCGCACGGCGCGCCGGTCCAGCCGGGCCAGGTGCTGGTGTCGCTCAAGTTACCCGAACTGGCCGGCCGCGAGCAGGCCCTGGCCGTGCGCCTGGAGCAGCAGCGCTGGCAGGCGGCCTCTTCGGGCTTCGATGCCGAGATGCGCAAGCGCTGGAAGGTCGCTGAGCAAACGGTGCAGACCACCGAGGCAGAGCTGGCGGGGCTGCAGACCGAGCGCGACCAGTTCCTGCCCACTGCGCCCTACGCGGGCCGTTTCTTCCTGGCCGACCCGGACCTTGCCGCCGGCCAGTGGGTGGGCAGGCGCGAATCGCTGGGCCTGCTGGTGCGCAACGGCACGGCCTGGCGCGTGGAAACCTGGCTCGACGAGGACCAGGTTGCGCGCATCCGGGTGGGCCAGGCCGGGCGCTTTCACATCGACAGCGCCACGGGCCCCAGCCTGGCGCTGAAGGTGGTGGCGGTCGACCGTGATGCGGCCCGCCTGCTGCCGCGCCGTGAACTCGCCAGTGCCCTGGGCGGACATGTGCTCACCCGCGAGAAGAACGGCCAGCTCGTGCCCGAGCAGGCCATCTACCGCGTGGCCCTGGAGGTGCAGGACATGCCGCCGCAGTTGCAGTCCGTGACCTGGCGGGGGCGCCTCACCATCGAGGGTGACTGGCAGAGCCCCGCCGCCCGGTACGCGCGACAGGTGTTGTCGGTGGCTGTGCGCGAGTTCGGGTTCTGAGGGCTGCGCCAAAGCGCATTCAAGACCTTCGGCGTCCTAGGGTAAGTCCGGGGGCACTACACTCGCCCTCGTCATTTCAAGAAGCATCTCAACCATGCCACCCCGCTCCGGTCTTCACCCTGCAAAGCTGCCCTCCTGGCGCTGGCTGGGCTGGCTCGCGGCCTGGGCCTGCGCATTGATGCTCGCGCTCTCACCGGCGCTGGAGGCCCCCGACGCCACGGGGCAGCCGGCTGCCGTCGCGGGCAGCCTTGGCGAGCCATTCACCCAGGAAAGCAGCCACACCCAGGCCGTGGCCCTGGAGGTCGAACGCGACGCCAGCGAACGTGAATTCGCCCTGGCCGTCCCGGCCCTGGCGCTGGCCCTGCTGCCTGTGGGCCTGCCCTCCGAGATCGCCCTCGGTTGGCCCCAACTGGGGCTGCCGCCCCCGCACCGACCGCCGCGCTCGCTGGCATGATCGATGCTGTGCCGTGGCGGCCGTCTGCGGCACTTTCTTCCCTTTTTCTTGGTCCTCAGTCCGTGCTGACCCACGGCTTGCCTATGTCATTGAAGAAAATGCGCTTGCAGCGCCTGGCCCTGCTCGCCTGCCTGGTCCTCTCCGGCCCGGGGGCCTGGGCCCAAGGCCGATCGACGACTCCTTCCGCGCCAGCGGCCACCGCACCTGCCTCCGGCGCTTCACCTGCATCCAGCGCTCCAGCTGTTGCAGCGCCTTCACCTGCAGCGCCGGCCAACCCCGGCGCTGCCCCTGCCTCGCCTGCCGTGAGCGCGGGATCGACCTACACGCTGGACGACCTGGCCGCCCTGGTGCAGCGCCACAACCCCAACCTGCGCGCCTCCCTGCAAAGCCGGGACTCGGCCGCCGCGGGCGTGACCACCGCCTCGGCGCTGCCCAACCCGGTGCTCGAAGTCGGCAGCGGGCAGGCCAGGGCGCGCCTGCCGGGCGCACCCGCGGGTTCCCTGGAGAACTGGTCGGTGGCGCAGCTGATCGAGAACCCGGCGCTGCGTGGCGCGCGCATCGAAGGCGCACGCTTTGGCCTTGAAAGCAGCCGCCAGCAGGTGGCCGCCACTGGCAACGAACTGGTGGCCCAGGTCCGGCTGCGCAGCTACGAGATGCTGCTGCGCCAGGCAGAGGCGGCGGCTGCGGCCGAGGCGCTCACGCTGCTCGAGCAGATTCGCGACCGGGTGCGCACGCGGGTGGAGACCGGTGAGGCGCCGCGTTACGACATCATCAAGGCCGACGCCGAGGTGGTGAACGCCCGCCAGCGCGTGGAAGCCGCGCGGTTGGCCGTCGAGCAGGCCCGCTTGGTGATCCGCCGCCTGGTGGCCGGGCAGTTGCCCGAGCGCTGGATCCTGGCGGCATCGCTGGCCGATGTCCAGGTGCTGCCGTCCATCGAAGACCTGCAGCGCGAAGCGCAGGAACGCAATCCCGACCTGGCGGTGCTTCGCTCGCAGGTGGCCCGCCAGGAGGCCCGCCTGCGCGAGGCCCGGGCTGGACGCCTACCCGGCGTGGAACTGCGTTACGCCGAGCAACGCGAGGTCGAGTTGCGCAACAACGCGCTGTCGGTGGGTGTGCGCCTGCCGCTGCTGGACCAGCGGCGTGGCCCGATCGACGAGGCTGCCGCAGAACTTGCGCGGCAGCAGACGCTTCTCGAGGGGCGCCGCACCGAGCTGACGCTGCAGATCCGGTCGGCCGCTGCGGCCCTGGAAGTGGCGCGCCTGCGGGTCGATGCGCTCAGCCGCGGCGCACTGCCCGACGCCGAGGCCGCGCTGCGCGTGGCCACCGCCGCCTATCGCTTCGGCGAGCGCGGCATCCTGGACGTGCTCGATGCGCAGCGTCTGCTGCGCGTGGTGCGCGGCGACCTGATCGATGCCCGTTTCCGGCTCCAGGCGGCCGCCGTCGAACTCGAGTTCCTGGCAGGCCGCTTCTCTCCGTCCGAGTCCATGCTCAACGCCAAGCCTTGAAAGAGCCCGACATGACTTCCCGTTCCAACGCTTCTCCTCTTTCCTTCCGCTGGGTGCTGACCGCCCTGGCCGCGTCCGTGCTGCTGGCCGCCTGCGGCAAGGGCGGCCCGGCCACCGACGGCAAGGCCCCCGCCGCACAGGCCCCGGTCGACCCGAACATGATCCGCGTGCAGCCGGCGATGGCGTCCTACTTCAAGTCGGGCGAGGTCCAGACCGCCGACATCTCCAGCCTGCAGGAGGTGGTGGGCCGCATCGATGCCAATGAAAAGCTGGTCACCCGCATCGGCGCGGCAGTGACCGGCCGCATCACCGAGGTGCTGGCCGAGGTGGGCGATTCCGTTCGCCCGGGCCAGACGCTGGCTCGCGTGTCCAGCCCCGAGCTCACCACCGCCCAGGTGGCCTACTTGCGAGCCAGTTCGCAGGCCAACCTGGCCGAGCGGGCGGTGGAGCGTGCGCGCCAGCTGATCCAGGCCGATGTCATCGGTTCGGCCGAGCTCCAGCGGCGCGAGACGGAGTTGTCGATCGCGCGCGCCGAAACGCGCGCCGCCGCCGACCAACTGCGCCTCATGGGCATGCCGGCCGACGGCATCCAGCGCCTGGCCGCCACCGGCGCGCTGCAGGATTCGGTCAACGTGACCGCGACCATCGCGGGCGTGGTGACGGACCGCATGGTCAGCCAGGGCCAGGTGACGCAGCCCGGCGATCCGCTCTACACCGTGGCCGACCTGTCCAACGTCTGGGTGGTGGGCGCGCTGCCCGAGCAGGCCGCCCGCACCGTGACGCTGGCCCAGCCCGTCGAGGTGACGGTGCCTGCGCTGGGCGACCGGCGCCTGACCGGCAAGGTGGTGTTCATCAGCGACACCGTCTCGCCCGAGACCCGCACCGTGACCGTGCGCACCCAGGTGGACAACCGGGACCGCCAGCTCAAGCCGCAGATGCTGGCCACATTGCGCCTGGTGGGCCCGGCGCAAAAGATGCCCAGCGTGCCGCTGGGCGCGGTGGTGCGCGAGAACGACCGCGACCACGTGTTCGTGCGCACCGCTGAAAACACCTACCGCTTCACGCCGGTCGAACTCGGCCCGGCCACCCTGGAAGGGCAACGACCCGTGATCAAGGGACTGGCCGCGGGCACGACCATCGTCACCGAGGGCGCCTTTCACATGAACAACGAGCGCAAGCGCGCCGAGCTGCAGTAAGGAGTCCCCATGGTTGCTTCCTTGATCCGCGCGGCGCTGTCGCAGCGGTTGCTGGTTCTCGTCGTGTCCTTCGTGCTCATCGGTTTCGGTGTGCGCGCGGCCATGAAGCTGTCGGTCGATGCCTTCCCTGACGTGACCAACGTGCAGGTGCAGGTGGCCACCGAGGCGCCTGGCCGCTCGCCCGAGGAGGTCGAGCGCTTCGTCACCGTGCCGCTGGAGATCGCGATGACGGGCCTGCCGGGCCTGACGGAGATGCGCGCGCTCAATCGCAACGGCCTGTCCATCATCACGCTGGTGTTCACCGACAGCACCAACGTGTACTTCGCCCGTCAGCTGGTGATGGAGCGGCTGCTGGAGGTCACGCCCACCATGCCCGAGGGCATCGTGCCGGTGCTGGGGCCTGTCTCGACCGGCCTGGGCGAGGTGTACCAGTACACGCTGGTGCACCCAGACGACGGCAAGCGCCCGCTCACCAGCGCCGAACTGATGGAGCGGCGCGTGGTGCAGGACTGGGTGGTGCGGCCCATGCTGCGCTCCATCCCTGGCGTGGCCGAAATCAATTCCATGGGCGGCCTGGAGCGGCAGTTCCAGGTACTGGTCAACCCCGACCGCCTGCGCCACTACCGCCTGACGCTGGGGCAGGTGGAAGAGGCCATCGACCGCAACAACGCCAATGCCGGCGGCGGCGTTCTGCGCTCGGCCGCCGAGCAGTACCTGATCCGCGGTGTGGGCCTGATCCGCACCGAGGCCGACATCCGCAACATCATCCTGAAGGAAGAGGGCGGCGTTCCGGTGTTCGTGCGCGACGTGGCCGAGGTGGTCATCGGCGCGGCGGTGCGGCACGGCGCGATCATCAAGAACGGCGACACCGAGGGCGTGGCGGGCATCGTGATGATGCTGCGCGGCGGCAATGCCAAGGAGGTGGTCACGCGCGTCAAGGCCAAGGTCAACGAGATCAACAACAACGGGCTGCTGCCCGGGGGCCTGAAGCTCGAGCCCTTCTACGACCGCACCGAGCTGGTGGACTCCGCCCTGTGGATGGTGATCAAGGTGTTGCTCGAAGGCATCGTGTTCATCATCATCATCCTCTACCTGTTCCTGGGCGACGTGCGCTCGAGCATCGTGGTGGTGGCCACCATCGTCATCACGCCGCTGGTCACCTTCATGGCCATGAACCAGCTGGGCCTGTCGGCCAACCTGATGTCCCTGGGTGGCCTGGCGATTGCGGTCGGCCTGATGGTGGACGGCACCGTGGTCGTGGTGGAGAACGTCTACCACAAGCTCGGCCATGCCGGCCCCAGCCGCTCCGAGCGCCTGCGGGTCATCCTGGAGGCCACGCGGGACGTGGCCAAGCCCACGATCTACGGCATCAGCATCATCATCCTGGTGTTCCTGCCGCTGATGGCGCTCTCCGGCATGGAGGGCAAGATGTTCAGCCCGCTGGCGCTGACGATCGCCATCGCGCTGGCGGTGTCGCTGGTGGTGTCGCTGTTTCTCTCGCCGGTGCTGTGCTCGTATCTGCTCAAGGGCGGCGCCGACCACGACACCAAGCCGATCGCGTTCATGAAGCGGCACTACCTCAAGCTGCTGCACGCCGCGCTGGCGGCCGAGAAGAAAACCGTCGTCGTGGCGGTGGCGCTGCTGCTGGGCTCGTTCGCGCTGTTTCCGCTGCTGGGCAAGAGCTTCATCCCGACGATGAAGGAAGGCTCCATCGTGCCGCAGATCATCCGCGTGCCCAGCATTTCGCTGGAGGAGTCGGTCGACATCGAGACCCAGGCCATGAAGCTGGTCTCGCAGGTGCCGGGCGTCAAGATGGTCGTGGCCCGCCTGGGCCGCGGCGAGTCGCCGGCCGATCCGGCCGGGCCGAACGAGTCCGACCCGATCGCGGTGATCGACACCGAGGCCGGCCGCACACAGACGGAGATTGAGGAAGACATCCGCAAGGTGCTGGCGCCGCTGCCGGGCGTGCAGGTGATCATGAACCAGCCGATCGCGCAGCGCGTGGATGAGATGGTCACCGGCGTGCGCTCCCAGCTGGCCATCAAGGTCTTCGGCGACGACCTGGGCGAGCTCAAGCGCCTGTCGGAGGAGATCGCCCGCGTGGTGCGCACCGTGCCCGGTGCCATCGACATCCGTGTGGAGCGCCTGAACGGTCAGCAGACGCTGCAGGTGGAGATCGACCGCACCGCCATCGCCCGCTACGGCATCAACGTGGCCGACATCAACGAGGTGATCGAGACCGCCTTCGGCGGACGCATCGTCAGCCAGCTCTATGAGGGCCAGCGGCGCTTTTCGATCGCGGTGCGTTACCCGGTGGCCTATCGCAACTCGGTCGAGGCCATTCGCGCCACCACGTTGCGCGCCCCCGACGGCACGCTGATTCCGCTGTCTGCCGTGGCGAGCATCGACCTGGTGGACAGCCCACCGACGATCAGCCGCGAGATGGGCCAGCGCCGCGTGGTGGTGGGCGCCAACGTGCGTGACCGCGACCTCGGCGGTTTCGTGGCCGAGGTGCAGCAGAAGGTGGATGCCGAAGTCAAGCTGCCCGAGGGCTATCGCCTGTCCTGGGGCGGCCAGTTCGAAAACATGGAGCGCGCTCTCGGCACGCTCTCCGTCATCGTGCCGCTGACGATCGCTGCCATCTTCTTCCTACTGTTCATGCTCTTTGGCTCGCTCAAGCTCGCATCGTTGATCATCCTGGTGCTGCCCTTCGCATCGATTGGCGGCATCTTCGGGCTGTTCGTCACGGGGGAGTATGTGAGCGTGCCGGCTTCGGTGGGCTTCATCGCGCTCTGGGGCATCGCCGTGCTCAACGGTGTGGTGCTGGTCAGCTACATTCGAAAGCTGCGCGACGACGGCGTGCCGGTGGCCGAGGCCGTGCGTGAAGGCTGTGTGCAGCGCTTCCGTCCGGTCATGATGACGGCCACCGTCGCGCTGCTGGGCCTGGTGCCCTTTCTCTTCGCGACGGGCCCGGGCAGCGAGGTGCAGCGCCCGCTGGCCGTGGTGGTGATCGGCGGACTGATCTCCTCCACCTTGCTCACCCTCGTGGTGCTGCCCACCCTTTACCGCTGGTTCGATGATCAGCCCATAGAAGCCTGAACAACATGCTGAGACACAAGGAACCTGCCCGATGAAGGAAATTCGCGCCATCGTGCGACCCAACCGCCTCGACCGCCTGCGCGAGGCCCTGCGCAACATCCCGAACTTTCCCGGGGTGACCGTGTTCAAGGCCGAAGGCTTCACGGCCCCGGCCTCGGTGGTCAAGCGTTCCCTCAAGGACGAGCTGACCGACTTCACACCCAAGCTCATGGTGTGCGTGCTGGCCGAAGAGGACATGGTGCAGACCATCCGCGAGGCCATCGTCCAGAGCTGCACCACCGGGCAGATCGGCGACGGCATCGTGTGGACCGTGGACATCGCCGAGCCCACCCGCATTCGCAACGGCACTGCCTTCTGACGGGCCGGCGAGAGCCGTGAAAGCCGTTCCGTTTTCAGGCCCCGGCCTGTGACGGTGCCAGATTTCACAGCCCGCACGCTCAAGCGCTGGAAATTGCTATACAATGCGATGCTTAAGCGGCTGTAGCTCAGTTGGATTAGAGTACTTGGCTACGAACCAAGGGGTCGTGGGTTCGAATCCTGCCAGCCGCACCAACTTGCACACGGGTCAGCTTCCACAAGGAGCTGGCCCGTTTTGCTTGGTGATGCATCCTTTTGAAGCATCTTGTTGCCGGGCCGCGCAGGTCAACCGCAGTTGCGGTGCAGGCACCTCTGCCCATCCCCGAGCAGCCCCTGCATGCAGCGTGCCGCGTGCCAGAAGGCTTCGGCGGTGGATTGGCAGGCGGCCCTGCTCGGAGATTCGCCCCCATCCTCGAAGGCCTGCGCAGCCAGCGAGGAGGCGGGGGTCGCAGCAACGCATCTTCAATCGACAGCCTCCGGTCGCGATGGCCCACCGCGTTGCAGTGGGAAGCCTTTGCCTGGTAGGTGCAAACAAGGAAAGCCGATGGTGCATGCTCAGCAGTGCGCGCGGTCTCGACGGGTGAGCGGCGCGCGACAAGCCACGCGCCCTTGCCTGAAAGCCTTTCTTGCCCCCAGGCCTCATGGGGGAACCGTCCTCTCCTGTAGCATGCGCATCTTTCCCCAGGGGGAGTAGCGAGCCGGAAGTGCAACGCAACCGGCGGCGACAACCGTCAATACGCAGGTGGCCGTGCCATCTGTCGGTGTCGCCGGGCCTGCAACATGCGGGCCACGCAAGACCTTGGGGGTGTTCGTCACCCCCTCTGAAAGGTTTTGCGCATGCAAACGATTGCCCCTCTTTGGCTCTGGATCGTCTTTGTCGCCTTCGTGCTAGCGGCCCTGTTCGTGGACTTCGTGGTCCTCAAGAAGCAGGGCGCGCACGAGGTGGGCGTCAAGGAGGCCCTGAACTGGTCGCTCATCTGGATCGCGCTGAGCTTCGTGTTCAACGGGCTCTTCTGGTGGGCCGTCAAGGACACCACGGGCGACGCGGCCCTGGCCAACACGAAGTCCCTGGAGTTCCTCACCGGCTACCTCATCGAGAAGAGCCTGGCGGTGGACAACATCTTCGTGTTCCTGATGATCTTCACCTACTTTGCGGTGCCGCCGTCTTACCAGAAGCGTGTGCTCATGATCGGCATCATCGGTGCCATCGTGCTGCGCACCATCATGATCCTGATCGGTGGCTGGCTGCTGTCGGAGTTCCACTGGGTGCTCTACGTCTTCGGTGCGTTCCTCATCCTCACCGGCGTGAAGATGTGGTGGGCCGCCGGCAAGGAGTCTGACCTCGAGGAGAACCCCGCGCTCAAGCTGCTGCGCAAGCTCATGCCCGTCAGCAAGGGCTACGACGGCGAGAAGTTCTTCACGCTCGAAAACGGCAAGCGCATCGCCACGCCGCTGTTCATGGTGATCTGCCTGGTGGGCCTGACGGACGTGATCTTCGCGGTGGACTCCATCCCCGCCATCTTCGCCATCACCACCGACCCGTTCATCGTGCTCACCAGCAACGTGTTCGCCATCCTGGGCCTGCGCGCCATGTTCTTCCTGCTGCAGGCCGTGGCCGGGCGGTTCCACCTGCTCAACTACGGCCTGGCCGTGATCCTGGTGTTCATCGGCACGAAGATGGTGCTGATCGACGTCTACAAGATACCGGTGGCCATCTCGCTGGGCGTGGTGGTGGGCATCCTGGCGCTGACCATGATCATCAGCGCCCGCACCGCGCCGCACCATGAGAGCAAGCGCATCGGTCACTGACGACCTGCGGCCGACCTGGAAGGCCTGCTGGCAGGCCTTCCAGGCAGCTTGCGACCAATCCCGAAGCTGGACCGTCCGTTCAAGGAGACCCCCATGAAGTGCCCCCATTGCGAAAACCAAGCGCTGGTGATGTCTGAGCGCCAGGGCGTGGAGATCGACTACTGCCCCCAGTGCCGAGGTGTGTGGCTGGACCGGGGCGAGCTCGACAAGCTCATCGAGCGCAGCGCTGCCATGCATCCCGCCTCCATGCCCCAGCAGCAGCCTGCGCAGCCCCCGGCGTCCTGGGGCCAGTCCCAGGGCCGCC
>CAYVGD010000074.1:0-10457 GCA_964450095.1 uncultured Polaromonas sp. | reverse complement strand
TCGGCCGCGAGCTGCAGGCCGCGGCCCTCGCCTACACGACGCAGGACATCGAGTTCCAGATCGAGAGCTACCTGCGCCACCAGGGCGACAAGTTCGCCGAGTACTTCGACGCCAACACCTACCTGCTCATCACCCGCGCGCTCGACTACTTCGACCCGGCCCGCGCCCACGGCGGCGACCTGTCCAAAGCCTTCGCCCAGGCCGCGGCCAAGTTCCTGCTGGTGAGCTTTTCCACCGACTGGCGCTTCTCGCCCGCGCGCAGCCGCGAGATCGTCAAGGCGCTGCTCGACAACCAGCACGACGTGAGCTATGCCGAGATCGACGCGCCCCACGGGCACGACGCCTTCCTGCTGGACGACGCCCGCTACCTCGCGGTGGTGCGCTCCTACTTCGACAAGGTGACGCTGTGAACGCTCTCCTGCCGGCTTCACCCGACCTGCGCAGCATCGCACGCCTGGTGCCCGAGGGCTCGCGCGTGCTCGACCTGGGCTGCGGCACCGGCGAGCTGCTGGCCCACCTCATGCGCGAGCGTGGCTGCACCGGCTACGGCGTGGAGCTGAGCGATGCCAACGTGCAAGCCTGCGTGGCCCGCGGCGTGAACGTGATCCAGCTCAACCTGGAAGAGGGCCTGTCCCTCTTCGGTGACAACTCGTTCGACGTGGTGCTGCAGATCGACACCCTTCAGCACCTGCACAACGCCGAGGTCATGCTGCGCGAGACCGCCCGTGTGGGCCACATGGGCATCGTGGCCTTCCCCAATTTCGCGCACTGGCCCAACCGCCTGGCCGTGCTGCGCGGCCGCATGCCGGTCACCAAGGTGCTGCCTTACCAGTGGTACGACACGCCCAACATCCGCGTGGGCACGCTCTGCGACTTCCGCGCGCTGGCGCTGAAGAACCGCCTGCGCATCCTCGACGAATTCGGCCTCCAGGACGGCCGCGAGGTGCGGTTCTGGCCCAACGCCCGCGCCAGCCGCGCGGTGTTCAAGCTCCAGCGAGGATGAGCCGCCCGGCCCGCGCGTAGATCGCCGCGGGCGCCCACCCATGCCGTCCACTGACGCTTCAAGCCCCGAACCCGACCAGGCGCCCGCAGTGCCCTGGAGGCAGGCACTGGGCTTTTGGCTTCAGCTGGGCTGCATCAGTTTCGGCGGGCCGGCCGGGCAGATCGCCATCATGCACCGCGAGCTGGTCGAGCGCAGGCGCTGGATCTCCGAGACGCGCTTCATGCACGCCCTGAACTACTGCATGCTGCTGCCTAGCCCCGAGGCGCAGCAGCTGGCCACCTACCTGGGCTGGCTGATGCACAGGACGCCGGGCGGCATCGCGGCCGGCGCGCTCTTCGTGCTGCCTTCGCTGGTGCTGCTGATCTTCCTGAGCTGGCTCTACGTGGCCTGGGGCAGCCAGCCCCTGGTCGCGGGCGTGCTTTACGGCATCAAGCCGGCGGTGGCCGCCATCGTGCTGCACGCGCTCCACCGCCTGGCCGGCCGAGCGCTGGGCGACCCGCGCCGCTGGCCGGTGCCTTGGGCGCTGGCCACGGCCAGCTTCGTGGGCCTGTGGTTCTTTGCGCTGCCCTTTCCCGCCGTGGTGCTGGGCGCGCTGGTGCTGGGCTGGGGGGTCCTGGCCCGCTGGGCGCCGCAGGCCCTGCGGGGCGCTGCAGTGCCCGCTCCTTCCGCTCCTTCCGTTCCTGTCGTTCCTCTCGCTTCTCACAGCGCAACCCTGGCCCCACAGGCTTCGGCCGCTGGCGTCGCCCCCGGCGCCCCGGCCCAGCCCAGGGGGGCCGTGCTGATCGACGACCACACGCCCGTGCCCGCCCACGCGCGCTTTGACCGGCGGCGTCTGGTGCGCGTGCTGATGGCGGCCGCCGTGCTCTGGCTGGTGCCCATGGCGGCGCTCCATGCGCTGGGCAGCGGCACGCTCGTGCAGATGGGCAGCTTCTTCAGCCAGGCCGCGCTGGTGACCTTCGGCGGCGCCTATGCGGTGCTGCCTTACGTTCAGCAGGCCGCGGTGCTGCAGCACGGCTGGCTGAGCACCGCGCAGATGATGGACGGGCTGGCCCTGGGGGAGGCCACGCCGGGCCCGCTCATCATGGTGGTGGCCTTCGTGGGCTTCCTGGGCGGCTGGCAGCACCAGGTGCTGGGACCCGATGCACTTTTTGCAGGCGCGGCCCTGGCCGCCTGCGTGGCCACGTGGTTCACCTTCCTGCCGTCTTTCGTGTTCATCCTGGCCGGCGGTCCCTGGGTGGAGTCCACGCGCGGGCAGCCCCGGCTGGCTGCGCCGCTGGCGGCGGTGAGTTGCGCGGTGGTGGGCGTGATCGCGCAGCTGGGGCTGTGGTTCCTGCTTGCGCTGGCCCGGCCCGAGGACGCGAGCGGGCCGGTGGACGGCTGGGCTTTGGCGCTGGTGGCCGCCTGCGGCTGGGCGCTGTGGCGACTGCGCTGGGGTGTCGTGCGGGTCATCGTGCTGGCCGGCACGGCCGGGCTGCTGCTGCGCGCCACGGGCCTGGCCTGAGCGGGGGCCGCAGCGCGTATCCTTCAGGGTTCATGAGTACACATACGGTAAAAGCCCGCGGCGCTGAGCGGTGGCTGGGGGGCTGGGTTTCGCAGGTCTCGCGCACCACGCTGCGCGCCGACCTGGTGGCGGGTCTGCTGGGCGCGGTGCTGGTGCTGCCCCAGGGCATCGCCTTCGCCACGCTGGCCGGCATGCCGCCGGAATACGGGCTCTACACCGCCATCGTGCCCTGCATCATCGCGGCGCTGTTCGGCTCGAGCTGGCATGTCATGTCGGGCCCGACGAACGCCAATTCGCTGGCGCTGTTTGCCATGCTCTCGCCGCTGGCCGTGCCCTTCGGTCCCGAATACGTGCAGCTGGCTCTCGCGGTGACCGTGATGGTGGGCCTGATGCAATGGCTCATCGGCGCGCTGCGCCTGGGCACGCTGGCCAACTTCATCTCGCCTTCGGTGCTGTTCGGCTTCACTTCGGGGGCGGCGCTGCTGATCGCGCTGCATGCGCTGCCGGCCACCCTCGGCCTGGACGTGGGGGGCTCGGCCCTGGCGGTGTTGCGCGGGCTGTGGGCGCAGTGGCCCCAGCTGCAGCCTGCGGCCGTGGCGGTGGGGCTGCTCACGCTGGCCACCACGCTGCTGGTGCGGCGCCTGGCGCCACGCTGGCCGGCCATGCTGATCGGGCTGGCGGTGGGCACGGGCATGCCCTGGATCGCGTCGCTGCAGGTGGGCCTGGCGCCCTGGGTCGCGGACCTGGCCGAGGTGGGCCAGGTGCCCGCGCCCTGGCCGCGCCTGGACGTGCCGCAGGTGCCCTGGTCGGCCGTGCCCGAGCTCATGGGGCTGGCGCTGTCGCTGACCATCGTGGCCCTGGGACAGTCCATCTCGATTGCCAAGGCCGTGGCCGCGCGTTCGGGCCAGCGCATCGATGCCAACCGCGAATTCCGCGGCCAGGGCCTGTCCAACATCGTGGGCGGCTTCTTCTCCAGCTACGTGTCCTGCGGCTCGCTCAACCGTTCCATGCCCAACCTGGAGGCAGGCGCCCGCACGCCGCTGGCCGCCGTGTTCTCCGCGCTCCTGCTGCTGCTGCTGACAGCGGCCAGCGCCCCGGTGCTGGCGCGCATTCCGCTGGCGGCGGTGTCGGCGCTGCTGCTCCTGGTGGCCGCCTCGCTGCTGGACCCCGGCCGCTGGCGAGAACTGGCGCGGCTGTCGCGCCAGGAACTGGCCATCGCCCTGGCCACGCTGGTGGCCACGCTCAGCATCCGCCTGGAGTTGGCCATCGTGCTGGGCACGCTGCTGTCGCTGCTGGCTTTTCTCTACCGCACCGCGCGCCCGGCCATGCGCTCCATGGGCTTTGACAGCACCGCGCCCGAGCGGCAGTTCGTGGTGATCGACGACGAAGGCGGCGAGGAAATCACCCGCACACCGCACGGCCAGCGCCTGCCCGAATGCCCGCAGCTCAAGCTCCTGCGCATGGAAGGCGAGGTGTACTTCGGCGCGGTGCCGCATGTGGCCGACAAGCTGCAGGCGCTGCGCAGCCAGCCGCATCCGCAGAAGCACTTGCTGGTGATGGGCAAGAGCATGAACTTCATCGACCTCGCGGGCGCCGAGCTCTGGGAGGCCGAGCTCAATGCCCGCCGCGCCATGGGGGGTGACCTGTACTTCCACCGCCCGCGCCCCGAGGTGCTCCAGATGTGGGAGACCACCGGTTTTGTGCGCCTGCTGGGCCCCGAGCACCAGTTCCCCGACAAGCGCATCGCCATCGCCACCATCTTCCCCCGGCTCGACCCCGACATCTGCCGCCAGTGCCGCGCCCGCATCTTCTGGGAATGCCAGAGCGTGCCGCCCCCCCCTGGCCTGTCGGCCGAAGGCAGCCAGGCCCCATCCGCTGCCTCCACTGCCGGGCCCGCCTGAGCCACTGGCCGGTCGGGGCATGCGCCAACGCGCCGGCCGTCGGACAATGCGGGCATGCGCTCCTGCCTGACCCGCCGCCATTTCGCCCAGGGCCTGCTGGGCGGTTTCGCGCTGCAGGGCCTGTCGGCCTGCAGCAGCCCCGCCGTGCAACTCCTCACCAGCCGCCGCATCAGCCTGAGCGCCGAGCAGCTGCAGTCCTCGCTGGCCCAGCGCTTTCCCATGGAGCAGCGCGTGTCCGAGGTGCTGGACGTTCGGCTGAGCGCGCCACGCCTGAAGCTGCTGCCGGCCAGCGGGCGCATTGCCACTGAGCTCAAGCTCGACATCACCGAACGCCTGCTGCAAAGCACGCACCCGGCCAGCCTCGCGCTGGACTTCGGCCTGCGCTTCGAGCCCAGCGACCGCAGCGTGCGCATGCAGGGCGTGCGGGTGCAACAGCTGGTGTTCACCCGCCTGGCGCCCGCCTACCAGGAACTGATGAACCGCCACGCGCCGCGCCTGGCCGAGCGTGCGCTCGAAGGCCAGGTGCTGCACCGCTTGAGCGACGCCGAGTGGAGCGGCCTTCAGATGCTGGGCCTGGAGCCGGCCGAGTTCAGCGTCACGCCGCAGGGCTTGAACCTCGACTTCCGTTCGCCCGCGAGCGCATCGCCTGCACCTGCCCCCGCCCCCGCCCCTGCGCCCAGGGCCGGACAGCCGCGCCCCTGAGCCCACCCTTTCTCAACACGGAGCCCTGCCATGAACGCCCCCCTGCACCCCGCCGCACTCGACGCCACCGCTGCGCTCGACCAGGTCAGCGCCCAGTGGGACCGCGACATCGTGCGCCAGCTCAGCGACTACATCGCCATCCCCGCCAAGTCGCCCATGTTCGATGCAGACTGGGCCGCCCACGGCCACATCGAGACCGTGGTGCGCCAAGCCGCCGGCTGGGTCGAGTCACAAAAGGTCGAGGGCCTGGCGCTCGAGGTGGTGCGCCTGCCCGGCCGCACGCCGGTCATCTTTTTTGAAGTGGCGGCCACCCGCCCCGTGCCCGCAGGCGCCAGCGTGGCGCAGCCCACCGTGCTGATGTACGGTCACCTGGACAAGCAGCCCGAGTTTTCCGGCTGGCGCTCGGACCTCGGCCCCTGGACGCCCAGCTATGAAGACGGCCGGCTCTATGGTCGCGGCGGCGCCGATGACGGCTATGCCATCTACGCCAGCATTGCCGCCGTGCAGGCGCTCAAAGCCCAGGGCGTGCCGCATCCGCGCGTCGTGGGTCTGATCGAGACCTGCGAGGAAAGCGGCTCCTACGACCTGCTGCCCTATGTGGACGCGCTCAAGGCCCGCCTGGGCGAGGTGGGCCTGGTCATCTGCCTGGACTCGGGCGCGGGCAACTACGACCAGCTCTGGCTCACCACCAGCCTGCGCGGCAACGTGACCGGCACGCTCAAGGTGGAGGTGCTCACCGAGGGCGTGCACTCGGGCGACGCCAGCGGGCTGGTGCCTTCAAGCTTTCGCATCCTGCGCCACATCCTCGACCGCCTGGAAGACAGCGCCACCGGGCGCCTGCTGCCGGCCACGCTGCACTGCGACATCCCGCCCGAGCGCATGTCGCAGGCGCGCGCGACGGCGGCGATCCTGGGCGATGAACTGCACGCTCGCTTTCCCTGGGCACACCACGACTGCGGCGGTTCGAGCGCCTTCACCCTGCCCATGACGCGCGACCCGGTCGAGGCCCTGCTCAACCGCACCTGGCGGCCCACGCTGAGCGTGACCGGCGCCGAGGGCCTGCCCGCGCTCAAGGACGCAGGCAACGTGCTGCGCCCCTACACCGCCTTCAAGCTCTCGCTGCGCCTGCCCCCGCTGGTGGACGCCGCGCAAGCCGTGCAGCAGCTGAAAAAGCTGCTCGAAGACAACGCCCCTTACCAGGCCAAGGTCACCTTCGAAGGTGGCGCCGGCGCCACGGGCTGGAACGCACCCGCCACCGCACCCTGGTTCGAGCAGGCGCTGCAGGAAGCCTCGCAGGCCTTCTACGGTGCGCCTTGCGCCACCATCGGCCAGGGCGGCACCATCCCGCTCATGAACCTGCTCAGCAAAGGCTTCCCCCAGGCCCAGATGATGGTCTGCGGCGTGCTCGGCCCCAAGAGCAACGCGCACGGACCGAACGAATTCCTGCACGTGCCGTACGCCAAGCGGCTGACGGCGGCGGTGGCGCAGGTGATCGCGCGCATGCCGGGGTGATGCAGGGCGGCCGTCTCCGTGCGGCTGGCGCCGATGTTGTGAAATCTCTTTATCTCCCTCCGGGACGGCTTTGCCTGGCCCTACGCTCAGCGCCTGGCCGGCCAGGCGTGCCGCCCTCCGAGGAGATTCATGGTTGCATTCGAGAGCTTTTCCGCAGCCGCGCGCATTGAGCTGCAGATTCCCGTGGATGTCACCACCTTTGGCGGCATTGCCCGCATTGCAGGTGAGCTCAGGCGCATCGAGACTGAGCGCAGGCGCTCCCCCCTGCCGCCGCCCAAGCCGGGTCAGCTGCCTCGGGGCCGTGGTCACCGGTTGCTGTCGTTCGAGGTGCACTCGCCCCCGTCCGTCAGGGTGTTGGCCGACCCGTCTTGGCTGTCGGTGTACATCGGCCTTCTTGGGCTGGGCGTCGCCTGCCTGCAGTTGCTGGGCTCATACGGTGAGATCAAACGCGGCGCCCGTGACATGGCCCACGATGTGGGCAGGCTGATGCAGCACGCGCGCAGCGAGGTCGCCCAGGCAACGCACGCCCTGCCTCAGCTGACCGCACCCCAGGCGCAGGAGCTGAGCTCGGGCGCCATGCTTTACCTGGAAAGCGCCATGCACAGCCCGCAAGACAGACAGCAGCTCCTGGTGCGCGCTGCGGGGTTCGCCTCTGCCGTTTGCCGCCGGGACGAGCAACCCACGGTGAGCATGCCCGAGGCTTTCGCCGCGCACCGACCCGGCTGAGCGGATCTGCGCGAGCCACATCCGCGCGGCCTCTGCTGCGCAGCGATGGTGCGCTCAGACCGCTTTCAGGCGCTGCCTGGCGGCCAGCCACACCAGCGCCGCCGCCGTCAGCCCGATGGGCAGCAGCGAGCCCAGGTTCAGGAAGGTCCAGCCCTGGGTGGTGACCAGCATGCCCGAGGCCAGCGACGTGATGGCGGTGACCGCGAACACGCAGAAGTTGAGCGCGCCCTGGGCTTTGTCCTTTTCCTCGGGGCGCCAGCTGCCCAGGGCCAGCGTGGTGCTGCCGGTGAAGAGGAAATTCCAGCCCACGCCCAGCAGAAAGAGCGCAGCCTCGAAGTGGTGCAGGTCCTGGCCTGAGAGCGCGATGCCCACGCACACGGCATTGAGCAGCACGCCCACCCCCATGATGGGGAGCGTGCCGAAGCGCTTGATCAGGTGCCCGGTGAAAAAGCCCGGCGCAAACATGCCGATCACGTGCCATTGCAGCACCAGCGCTGCGTCCGAAAACGGCAGGCCGCAGGTCTGCATGGCCAGCGGCGTGGCGGCCATGAGCAGGTTCATGACGCCAAAGCCCAGGGCACTGCCGATGGCCGCCACCACGAACACGGGCTGGCGCATGATGACCGACAGCGGCCGGCCGCCCCCGCCGGGGCCGCGCGCCGGCGCGGCGGGGAAAGCGATGCGGGCCATCAGGGCCATGCCCAGCAGCGCCACGCCAGCCAGCGCGAGGTAGGCCCCAGCGAACGGCACGGTGGTGAGCCCACGCGTGGCCGAGGCCAGGTTGGGCCCGGCGATGGCGCCGATCAGGCCGCCGGCCATGACCAGCGAGACGGCCTTTTCCCGATGGGCGGGCTCCGCCAGTTCGGCGGCGGCAAAGCGGTAGAGCTGGGCGTTGGCGTTGTAGAAGCCCGCGATCACGGTGGCCGCGACCAGCACCCAGAAGTGGCTGTTGTACGCGGCCCAGGCGCACAGCAGCGCCGAGCCTGCTGCCACCGCCAGCCCCAGCTGGAACGAGGCGCGGCGGCCCCAGCGTTGCTGGGTGCGCGCCACCAGGCCCGTCGAGAGCGCGCCGCCCACCACGTAGCCCATCACGGGCAGGGTGGCCATCCAGCCCACGGGGGCCAGCGCCAGGCCCACCAGGCCATTGATGGCGATGAAGGTGACGTTGTTCGTGAAGAACAGGCCCTGGCAGGCCACCAGCAGCCAGAGGTGGAGGTTCATGGTCGGTTGATGGCTGTTGCGGCTGAAGCCGCCGGCAGGCTTGGGTGCCCTTGGCAGGTCCTGTGCACGCCGTGAAAGGCACTGCAGGAGACCGCGCGTCCGGGGATCGCGCCGGCTGAGCGGTCTGTTGTGCGCCGGGGCCGTGCCATTTTCAGCCCAGTGCCAGCACCAAGGCCGCCAGGGCTGCCGTCTCGGCGCGCAGCACGCGTGCACCCAGCGTCACGGGCACGAAGCCGGCGGCGCGCGCCTGTGCGTCTTCCGCGGGTGAGAGGCCGCCCTCGGGGCCGCTGAGGAACACCACCTCGGCGCCGGCATGGGCGGCCAGCACCTCAGTAAGCGGCCGCGTGGCTTCGGCAAGCGACAGCACGCAACGCAGGGGATGCACCGCGGCCGGGAGCGCATCGGCGGCCTGGGGCGCGGTGGTGGCCATGCCAGCGGCTGTTGTCGTACTGTGGGCTGCGGGCACGGCCGTGCCTGCGGGGTGCTTGGCTGGGGCTTGCTGCAGCCAGGCCGCCAATTCCTGCACCGGTTGCACGGTGGGCACGCGGTTGCCGCCGCACTGCTCGCAGGCGGCTGTGGCCACCTGCTGCCAGTGCTGCTGCTTCTTGGCCGCACGCTCGCCCGACAGGCGCAGCACGCTGTGCGCGGTGTGCAGGGGCTGCAGGCTGGCCGCGCCGAGTTCGGCGGCCTTTTCCACCAGCCAGTCCATGCGTTCGTTGGCGGGCATGCCCAGCGCCAGGTGCACGCGGCGGTTGGGCTCGCGCTCCACGGGTGCGTGCGCCTCCACGCGCACCGCCACCTCGGTTCGGCCCATGCGCAGGATGCGGGCCTGCCACTGCCCGCCCGCGCCGTTGAACAGCGTGATGTCTTGGCCCGGCTGCAGGCGCAGCACCTGCACGTGGCGTGCAGCGCCCGCAGGCAGCGACAGCTCGGCCCCTTCCGACAAGGGCAGGTCGACGAAGAAGCGCGGCATCAGAAGGTGTAGCCGACCTGCACCGCGCTGCCTTCGATCTGCTCGAGCAGGTGCATCAGCGGGCCGAGCTGGCGGTAGCGCGTGGCGGTGCTGCGCACGTAGCCGATGAAGCGCGGCGTGTCGGCCAGGTACTGTGGCTTGCCGTCGCGAAGCGTCAGGCGCGCGAATATTCCCAGCACCTTCAGATGCCGCTGCAGGCCCATCCATTCGACGGCGGCGTAGAACTCGCCGAAGTCGTCGCCCACGGGCAGGCCCGCCTTTTTGGCCTGCTGCCAGTAGCGCACGGTGATGTCGAGCACAAACTCCTCGTCCCAGCTGAGGAAGGCGTCGCGCATGAGGCTGGCGATGTCGTAGCTGATGGGGCCGTACACCGCGTCCTGGAAGTCGAGCACGCCCAGCGGCTCGCGGTCGCCTCCCGGGTTCACCATGAGGTTGCGCGGCATGTAGTCGCGGTGCACGAACACGCGTGCGCCGCCCAGGGCCTCCAGGTTGTGCTGCCTGATCTGCGCGAACAGCGCATCCAGCTGCTGGCGCTGCGGCTCGCTCAGCTGCAGGCCGCGGTGCCGGGCCACGTACCAGTCGGGAAAGAGCGAGAGCTCGCGCGAGAGCAGGGCGTCGTCACAGGGCGGCAGCACGCCGGGCCGCGAGGCCAGCTGCCAGCGGATCAGCGCGTCGATCGCGCCCATGTAGAAGTCGTGGTTGGCTTCGCCGCGCTGCGGCGTCTGCCCGGTGCCCAGCTGCTGCATGCGCTGCATCATGGTCTGGCCGCCCAGGTCGGTCAGCAGCATGAAGCCCTGCGCCTCGTCCCAGGCCAGGACCTCGGGCGCGCGCAGCCCGGCGGACTGCATGAGGCCGGCCACCTGCACGAAGGGCCGGCTGTCTTCCTTGTCGGGCGGCGCATCCATCACGATGAGGCTG
>CAYVGD010000073.1:0-10568 GCA_964450095.1 uncultured Polaromonas sp. | reverse complement strand
GGCTGCAAGGCCTGGCAACCGCGCTCGAACCTGCATTCGGTCGCACCGGCGCAGGTGGAGTACATCTACGAGGTGACCGGCCCCTACACCGCGCGGCTGGGCAAGGTGCCCGAGGACGGCAGCACCCGCGTGGCGGGCTGGCAGGAGGCGATCGGCCTGTTCGTCTGCCCGCTCACGCCCGAGCGCTGCCGGGTGTGGTTCCGCCTCGCCGTGGCCGACTGGGACACGCCCGATGAGGCGCTCTGCGCCTTCCAGCACACCATCTTCACCCAGGACCAGCCGGTGCTGGAATCCCAGCGCCCCCGGGCCCTGCCGCTGGACCCGCGGGCCGAGCTGCACACCGCCGCCGACCGCCTGTCATCTGCCTACCGGCGCCACCTGCAGCGCCTGGGCATCACCTTTGGAGTCTGCTGATGCAAGATTTCTCGCACATCCGCCCCGAGCGCCTGCCGGCGCTGATCGCGGCCATGCCCAAGGCCGAACTGCACATCCACATCGAAGGCTCGCTCGAGCCGGAACTGATCTTCCGCCTGGCCGAGCGCAATGGCGTGAAGCTCGCCTACCCCAGCGTGGAGGCGCTGCGCCAGGCCTACGCCTTCACCGACCTGCAGAGCTTCCTGGACATCTACTACGCCGGCGCCAGCGTGCTGCTGCAGGAGCAGGACTTCTACGACATGGCCTGGGCCTACTTCGAGCGCGCCGCAGCCGACCAGGTGCTGCATGCCGAGCTCTTCTTCGACCCGCAGACCCACACCGCCCGCGGCGTGGCCATGGGCACCGTGGTCGCCGGGCTGCACCGGGCCTGCGAGGACGCGCGCTCCCGGCTGGGCATCGGCTCGGCGCTGATCTTGTGCTTCCTGCGCCACCTGAGCGAGGACGACGCCCTGGCCACCCTGGCGCAGGCCCTGCCCTTTCGCGACCGCTTCATCGGCGTGGGGCTCGATTCCAGCGAGCGCGGCCACCCGCCGGAGAAGTTCGCTCGGGTGTTCGCCCGCTGCCGCGAACTGGGCCTGCGCGTGGTGGCGCATGCCGGCGAGGAAGGCCCGCCGGCCTACATCTGGTCGGCGCTGGACGTGCTGGGCGCCGAGCGCATCGACCACGGGGTGCAGGCGGTGCACGACGCGGCGCTCCTTGAGCGGCTGGCGCGCGAACGCATTCCTCTGACGGTGTGCCCGCTGTCCAACATCAAGCTGTGCGTGTACCCGGCGCTGGGAGAGCATGCGCTCAAGACGCTGCTGGACGCGGGCATCGTGGCCACCCTCAACTCCGACGACCCGGCCTACTTCGGCGGCTACCTGAACGAGAACTTCCTGCAGACCTTCGCGGCACTGCCGCTGGATGCCAGCCACGCCTACCGGCTGGCGCGCAACAGCTTCGAAGCCAGCTTCATCGGCGAGGCTGCGCGCGCCCGGTACATCGAGCGCCTGGACGACTGTTTTGCCACCTTCGCCTGAGCAGGCGCGCCACGGGCAGGCGCTGCGCGTGGCCGCAGCCGGCATGGTCTGCCTGGCCGTGGCCATGGGCCTGGGGCGCTTTGCGTTCACGCCGCTCATGCCCATGATGCTGCACGACGGCCTGGTCGACCTGCGCGAGGCCAGCTGGCTGGCCAGCATCAACTACCTGGGCTACCTGCTGGGCGCGCTGGCCTGCGCGCTGCAGCCGGCGCTGTGGGCCCGGCTGCCGGGGGCGCCGCGCTGGCAGTTCGCCGCCCTGATCCGCACCGGCCTGCTGGCCACGGCGCTGCTGACGCTGGGCATGGCCTGGCATGTGCCGGGGGCCTGGCCGCTGCTGCGGTTTGCAGCAGGCCTGGCCAGTGCGCTGGTCTTCGTCTACACCTCGGGGTGGTGCCTGTCGCAGCTGGCGCGGCTCGGGCGGCCGGCCTGGGGCGGGCTGATCTATGCCGGGCCGGGTGCAGGCATCCTGGCCAGCGGCCTGCCCGCCTCGGCCATGGTGGCCCAGGGCTGGAGCGCGGCCAGCGCCTGGCTGTGCATGGCGCTGCTGGCGGCGCTGGGAACGCTGCTGGTCTGGCCCGTGCTCGGTGGCGAGGGCAGCGGCCAGGAAAAGCTGGCGCCGGCCGTGCCGCAGGCAGGCCAGGCCGGCGCGCCAGCCGCGCGGACGGAGAAGACGCTGCTGGTGCTGGGCTACGGCCTGGCCGGCTTTGGCTACATCGTCAGCGCCACCTTCCTTCCGGTGATCGCGCGCACGGCGCTGCCCGGTTCGGTCTGGCTGGACCTGTTCTGGCCGATCTTCGGCCTGGGCGTGGTGCTGGGTGCGCTGGGCTCCACCCGGGTCGGTCCGGCGGTGGACCGGCGGCGGCTGCTGATGCTGGCGTTTGCGGTGCAGGCCGCGGGCGTGGCCGTGGGCCTGTGGAGCCCGAGCGTGGCAGGCTTCGTGACAGGCAGCTTCATGCTGGGCCTGCCGTTCACTGCCCTGAGCTACTTCGCCATGCAAGAAGCGCGGCGCCTGGTGGGCGGCACCGCCGCCAGCTTCATGGGGCTGCTGACGGCCACCTACGGCCTGGGCCAGGTGCTGGGGCCGCTGCTGGTGGCCGAGTTGCTGCGGCACACCACGCCAGAACGCGGCTTCGACCTGGCCCTGGGCACGGCGGCCACGGGCCTGGCGCTGGGCGCGGTGCTCTTTGGCGCGATGGGCCGGCGCTATCCGCTGCGCTAGCGCCTGGCCGGAGCGACTGGGCGGAGGGTCATGCCGGGCAAAGCCTGTGCGGGCGGGTTCGCCCGGCCCAGGCCCGCGGGCCTCAGCTGCCCCGGTAGGTGGAGTAGCTCCAGGGGCTGACCAGGAGGGGCACGTGGTAGTGCGCGCTGGCATCGGCCACGCCGAAGTCCAGGCTCACGCGGTTCAGGAAGCTGGGCTCGGGCAGGGCCACGCCGCGGGCCTTGAAGTAGCCGGCCACATCGAACACCAGCCGGTAGGTGCCAACCTTCAGGCTGGCGTTGTCGTAGAGCGGGCCATCGGGGTTGCGGCCGTCGGCATTGAGCACGAAGGACTTGACCAGCGTGGCCTTCTCGCCTTCGGTGGTGTAGAGCGAGACGCCCATGCCGCCTGCGGGCGTGCCGTGCATGGTGTCCAGGACGTGGGTGCTCAGGCCCATGGTAACTCCTTGGTGGGATGTTGTATTCTGCTGAAGGTTAAAGTGTATACAAAAAAGGAAAGCGGTTTATCATCCACCCGCCGCCCTTGCTTCTCCCGACCATGATCTACGACTCGACCGCCCCCTACCCGCGCGACCTCGTCGGCTACGGCCGCAACCCACCGCAGGCCCAGTGGCCCGGCCAGGCCCGCGTGGCGGTGCAGTTCGTGCTCAATTACGAGGAAGGCGGCGAAAACGCCACGCTGCACGGCGACGCCGGCAGCGAGCAGTTCCTCTCGGAGATGTTCAACCCCGCGAGCTTTCCCGAGCGGCATCTCTCGATGGAAGGCATCTACGAGTACGGATCCCGCGTGGGCGTCTGGCGCATCCTGCGCGAGTTCGAAAAGCGCGGCCTGCCGCTCACGGTGTTCGGCGTCTCCATGGCGCTGGAGCGCCACCCCGAGCTGACCGCCGCCTTCGTGGAACTGGGCCACGAGATCGCCTGCCACGGCTGGCGCTGGATCCACTACCAGCACATGGCGCCCGAGCAGGAGCGCGAGCACCTGGAGCGCGGCGTGGCCATCATTGAAAAGCTCACCGGCACCACGCACGGCAACAGCATCCACGGCGCGGGCTGGTACACCGGCCGCGACAGCCCCAACACCCGCCGGCTGGTGGTGGACCACGGCGGCTTCGAATACGACAGCGACTACTACGGCGACGACCTGCCCTTCTGGATGAAGGTGCAAAAGACCAACGGCGAAGTCGCCCCCCACCTGGTGGTGCCCTACACCCTGGACGTCAACGACATGCGCTTTTCCCTGCCCCAGGGCTATTCGCAGGCCGAGGACTTCTTCATCTACTTGCGCGACAGCTTCGATGCGCTCTACGCCGAAGGCGCCGAAAGCCCAAAGATGATGAGCGTGGGCATGCACTGCCGCCTGCTCGGCCGGCCCGGCCGCATCGTGGCGCTGCAGAAGTTCCTCGACCACATCGCCCGGCACGACCGCGTCTGGGTGTGCCGGCGCATCGACATCGCGCGCCACTGGAAGGCCACGCATCCCTACCCAGGCTGAAAGCCATGCAACTGACACTCGAACAACTCAACGCCGCCTCGCCAGAGCAAGCCGTCGCCCTGCTGGAGGGCATCTACGAGCATTCGCCCTGGATCGCCGAACGGGCGCTGGAGGCGCGCCCCTTCCGGTCGCTGGCGCACCTCAAGCACGCGCTGGTGGACGCGCTCGAGCGCTCGTCCCTGGACGAGAAGCTGGGCCTGATCCGCGCCCACCCGGAACTGGCGGGCAAGGCCATGGTCAGCAAGACGCTCACGGCCGAGTCCACCCACGAGCAGAGCAAGGCCGGGCTGACCGACTGCACTCCCGAGGAATTCGCGCGGCTGCAGCAGCTCAACGCTGACTACAACGCCAAGTTCGGTTTCCCCTTCATCCTGGCCGTGCGCGGCCCGCGGGGCCTGGGCCTGTCCAAGCGCGAGATCATCGAGACCTTCGCACGGCGCCTGGACGGCCACCCGGCGTTCGAGCGCCAGGAGTGCCTGCGCAACATCCACCGCATCGCCGAGATCCGGCTGAACGACAAGTTCGGCTTCGAGCCCGTGGAAGGCAACCGCGTCTGGGACTGGCAGGAAAAGCTGGCCCAGCACAGCGACCCCGGCTATGCCGAAAAGGGCCAGCTCACCGTCACCTACCTGACCGATGCGCACCGCGCCTGCGCCCAGCGCATCAGCCACTGGATGAAGGACTGTGGCTTCGACGAGGTCGAGATCGACGCCGTGGGCAACGTCGTGGGCCGCTACCACCCCGCGGCCGCCAGCCCCCCGGCCGCAGCCCGCTACCTGATGACCGGCAGCCACTACGACACCGTGCGCAACGGCGGCAAGTACGACGGGCGGCTGGGCATCTTCGTGCCCATGGCCTGCGTGAGCCGGCTGCACCAGCAGGGCCGGCGCCTGCCCTTCGGCATCGAGGTCGTGGCCTTTGCCGAAGAAGAAGGCCAGCGCTACAAGGCCACCTTCCTGGGCTCGGGCGCGCTGATCGGGCAGTTCAACAACGCCTGGCTGGACCAGAAGGACGCAGACGGCATCACCATGCGCTCGGCCATGCAGCACGCGGGCCTGTGCATCGACGACATCCCCAAGATCCAGCGCGACCCGGCCCGCTACCTCGGCTTCGTGGAAGTGCACATCGAACAGGGGCCGGTGCTCAACGAGATCCACCTGCCGCTGGGCGTGGTCAGCTCCATCAACGGCAGCGTGCGCTACCTGGCCGAGGTCACGGGAACCGCCAGCCATGCCGGCACCACCCCCATGGACCGCCGGCGCGACGCCGCCTGCGCCGTGGCCGAGCTGGCGCTCTATATGGAGCAGCGCGCCAGCCAGGACGGCGACAGCGTGGCCACCATCGGGCAGCTGCAGGTGCCCAGCGGCTCGATCAACGTGGTGCCCGGCCGCTGCTGCTTCAGCATGGACCTGCGCGCCCCCACCGATGCGCAGCGCGATGCACTGGCCCGCGATGTGCTGGCGCAGCTGAAGGCCATTTGCGAACGCCGCGGTGTGCGCTTCACCCTCGAGGAAACCATGCGCGCCTCGGCCGCGCCCAGCGCGCCCGAATGGCAGGCCCGCTGGGAAGCGGCCGTGCAGGCGCAGGGGCTGCCGGTGTTTCGCATGCCCTCGGGCGCGGGCCACGACGCCATGAAGCTGCACGAAATCATGCCGCAGGCCATGCTCTTCGTGCGCGGCCAGAACTCGGGCATCAGCCACAACCCGTTGGAAGCCACCACCAACGACGACATTCAGCTGGCCGTTCAGGCCTTCATGCACCTGCTCGAGCAGCCGATCTCCTGACAACACAAGAAGAACCCACCCCATGACCCAGCCCTACGAACAGCTTGACGCCTGGATCCAGCAGCATTTCGACGAGGAGGTGCGCTTCCTGCAGGCCCTGGTGCAGGTGCCCACAGACACCCCGCCGGGCAACAACACGCCACACGCCCTGCGCACGGCGCAGCTGCTGGCCGGCATGGGGCTGGAGGCCCGCGCCTTCGAGGTGCCGGCCGCCGACGTGCGCGCCGCGGGGCTGGAGTCCATCACCAACCTGATCGTGCGCCGCGAATACGGACCGGGGCGCACCATCGCGCTGAACGCCCATGGCGACGTGGTGCCGCCCGGCGAGGGCTGGACGCACGACCCCTACGGCGGCGAAGTGGTCGACGGCCGCATGTACGGCCGGGCAACGGCCGTGAGCAAGAGCGATTTCGCCAGCTTCACCTTCGCCGTGCGCGCGCTGGAGTCGCTGGGCCTGCCCCTGAAGGGCGCGGTGGAACTGCACTTCACCTACGACGAGGAATTCGGCGGCGAAGTGGGTCCCGGCTGGCTGCTTGCCAACGGCCACACCCGGCCCGACCTGATGATCGCGGCGGGCTTTTCCTACCAGGTGGTGACCGCCCACAACGGGTGCCTGCAGATGGAAGTGACGGTGCAGGGCGAGATGGCGCATGCCGCCATTCCCGACAGCGGCACCGACGCGCTGCAGGGCGCAGTGCACATCATGAACGCGCTCTACGCGCTGAATGCGCAGTACAAGGCGGTTCGCTCGCAGGTCGAGGGCATCACGCACCCTTACCTGAACATCGGTCATATCCAGGGCGGCACCAACACCAATGTCATGCCGGGCAAGGTGGTGTTCAAGCTCGACCGCCGCATGATCCCCGAGGAGAACCCGGCCGAGGTCGAAGCGGCCCTGCGCGATGCGATCGCCCGCGCGGCCGCCAGCTTCGCCCCTCCGCGCGGCGGCAACGACCTGAAGGTGGATGTGCGCCGCCTGCTGCTGGCCCACGCCATGAAGCCGCTCGAAGGCAACCGCCCGCTGGTCGATGCCATCCAGAAGCACGGCCAGGCGGTCTTCGGCGAGCACATCCCGGCCGTGGGTACACCTCTTTACACCGACGTGCGGCTTTACGTGGAACGCGGCATCCCGGGCGTGATCTACGGTGCAGGCCCGCGCACGGTGCGCGAGTCGCATGCCAAGCGCGCCGACGAGCGCCTGGAACTTGAAGACCTTCGGCGGGCAACCCAGGTGATCGCACGCACCTTGCTGGACCTGCTCAGCTGAAGCGGCACGCCTGCGGTGCGGGGTGGGCCGCAGGCGGAAACCAAGGGTTTTCACCCACCGGCGAGCAGGCCTAAATTGCATACAGTTTAGTCCTTGAAATGCATGCATCCGCGCATGCATTCGCTTTCCGAAAGACCCCTCCCCATGACCACCACCGTCCACCCCGTCGACGAGCGGCTGCCCAACGGCAAGCTGGCCGCGCTGGGCCTTCAGCATGTGCTCGTGATGTACGCAGGCGCCGTGGCCGTGCCGCTGATCATCGGCCGCGCGCTCAAGCTCAGCCCCGAAGACGTCGCTTTCCTCATCTCGGCCGACCTGTTCGTCTGCGGCCTGGTCACGCTGATCCAATCGCTCGGCGCCACACAGTGGTTCGGCATCCGCCTGCCGGTGATGATGGGCGTGACTTTCGCCGCCGTCGCCCCCATGGTGGCCATGGCCAACGCCAGCCCGGGCGCGGCCGGCGCGCAGTTGATCTTCGGCTCCATCATCGGGGCGGGCCTGATCTCCATCGTCATCGCGCCAGTGGTCAGCCGCATGCTGCGCTTCTTCCCGCCGGTGGTGACCGGCACCATCATCACGGTGATCGGCATCAGCCTGATGCGCATCGGCATCAACTGGATCTTCGGCAACCCCGTGGGACCGACGGCGCCCAGCATCGTGAATCCCGAACACAAGCAGTGGCTGGACGCGGCCGCTGCCGCCGCATCGGCCCAGGGCTCGGCGCTGCCGCCCATGCCCAAGGACCTCGCCCTGGTGCCCAAGCTGCCCAACCCCCGCTACGCCGACCTCACCGGCGTGGGCATCGCGGCGCTGGTGCTGGTGTCCATCCTGCTGATCGCCCGTTACGCCAAGGGCTTTGTGGCCAACATCTCGGTGCTGCTGGGCATCGTGATCGGCGGCGTCACGGCCACCGCGCTGGGGCTGATGAACTTCGACAAGGTCGGCAAGGCCGCCTGGTTCGATGTGGTCACGCCGTTTCACTTCGGCATGCCAGTGTTTGAGCCCATGCTCATCCTGACCATGACCCTGGTGATGATCGTGGTGATGATCGAGTCGACCGGCATGTTCCTCGCCCTGGGCGAGATGACCGGCCGCAAGGTGGACCAGCCCGCGCTGTCCGCGGGTCTGCGCACCGACGGCCTGGGCACGCTGATCGGCGGCATCTTCAACACCTTCCCCTACACCAGCTTCTCGCAGAACGTGGGCCTGGTGGCGGTGACCGGCGTCAAGAGCCGCTTCGTCTGCGTGGCCGGCGGCCTGATCCTGCTGGCCCTGGGCCTGGTGCCCAAGATGGCGGCGCTTGTCGAGTCGCTGCCCACGGTGGTGCTCGGCGGCGCGGGCCTCGTGATGTTCGGCATGGTGGCCGCCACGGGCATCCGCATCCTGGGCGGCGTCGACTTCAAGAACAACCGGTTCAACGCGCTGGTGGTGGCCGTCTCGATCGGCGTCGGCATGATCCCGCTGATCGCACCCAACTTCAAGCAGTGGATGCCGCACGGCCTGCATCCGCTGATCGAGTCCGGCATTTTGCTGGCCTCCATCAGCGCGGTGGCCCTGAACCTCTTCTTCAACGGCGCGCGCGAAGACCTGGACGGCGTTCGCCAGGCGGCCATGCAGGCCGAGGCACACTGACGGCACGGCAGCCACGCAGCTTGCAGCGGGCTTGAGCGCCCAGTCCCCCACGTCAGCTGGACACGGCGCTTTCGCCCCGCTGCCCGTCCCACGGCCCGGACGCCTCGCTTGAGGCGCCGGGCCGTTTTTCATGGGCGCGCGCCGGGCGCGATTTCCCCGGGTTTGCACCTATCGGGTCGGTCGGTTAACTGTATACAGTCCAAAGCACACCGATCCACCGTTGAGCGCCGGGGGACAGGCTCACCAGGGGCCTGAACACCGTGCAGGACCGGTCCGACAGGCATGCACCCGGGATGAGCGCACCAAAACATTGCACTTGCGCCGCTTCATGCGGCCTTTTGTGCCCCACGCTGGGGCAGAACTGCCCAGCCACGGCTGTGCAGCGTGGCACCCAACTTGCTCATGCTGTATGCACCCGCTCACGCGGGGCCGCAGAACTCCCCCACCACCCTCACAGGAATCACCCATGAACAAGCGCAACTTCCTGCACAGCGCCGTGGCCCTTGCTGGCCTGATCACCCTGGGCAGCGCCCAGGCCCAGACCACGCCCATCAAGTTCCAGCTGGACTGGCGTTTCGAGGGCCCGTCCGCCCTCTTCCTGGCCCCGGTGGCCAAGGGCTACTTCAAGGACGCAAAGCTCGACGTGACCGTGGACGCCGGCAACGGCTCGGGTGCCGCCGTCACGCGCGTGGCCTCGGGCACCTACGACCTGGGCTTTGCCGACCTGGCCGCCCTCATGGAATTCCATGCCAACAACCCGGACGCGCCCAACAAGCCCGTGGCCGTGATGGTGGTCTACAACAACACGCCCGCCTCGGTGATGGCGCTCAAGAAATCGGGCATCGCCAAGGCAGCCGACCTCACCGGCAAGAAAATGGGCGCCCCGGTGTTCGACGCCGGCCGCCGCGCCTTCCCCATCTTTCAGAAAGCCAATGGCATCGGCAACGTGAACTGGACCGCCATGGACCCGCCGCTGCGCGAAACCATGCTGGCCCGCGGTGACGTGGACGCGATCACAGGCTTCACCTTCACCTCGCTGCTCAACCTGGAGGCGCGCGGCGTCAAGATCGAAGACGTGGTGGTGCTGCCCTACGCGGAAAACGGCGTGCGGCTCTACGGCAACGTGATCATCGCGCACCCCAAGATCCTCAAGGAGAACCCGGCGGCGGTCAAAGCCTTCCTGTCGGCCTTTGCCAAGGGTGCCAAGGAAGTGCTGGCCAAGCCCGAGGCGTCGATCGAGTTCGTCAAGGCACGCGACGGCATCATCAACACCGACCTGGAGACGCGCCGCCTGAAGCTGGCCATCGACACGGTGATCAACAGCCCCGACGCACGCGCCGAAGGCTTCGGCCAGATCAACCCGGGCCGCCTCTCGCTCATGGCCTCGCAGGTCTCTGACGCCTTCAACACCAAGACCCGCGTGAACCCGGACGCCGTCTGGAACGGCTCGTTCCTGCCGGCCAAGGCCGAACTGAACATCCTACCGGCCGTGGCCGCAGCCAAGGCTCCTGCGAAGAAGTGACCGATGTCCGCTGCGTTCATTGATTTCCAGGACGTCTGGCTGGCCTACAACGACGAACTGCTCGCCGAAGGGCAGTTCGCGGTGGAGGCCATCGACCTGCAGGTCCAGCAGGGTGAGTTCATCGCCATCGTCGGGCCTTCCGGCTGCGGCAAGTCCACCTTCATGAAACTGGCCACGGGCCTGAAGATGCCGTCCAAGG
>CAYVGD010000072.1:0-10656 GCA_964450095.1 uncultured Polaromonas sp. | reverse complement strand
CGCGGCTTCGACGGCCAGGTGGTGAGCTACGCGCCGCAGCGCAACGTGCACGTGAACGGCATCCTGGCGGCCACGCACGCCTATGAAGGCTGCCTGCCCGCGGAACTGGCCGCACGCGCCGAAGCCGCCACACGGACGATTGCGCAGCAGATCGGCTACGTGGGCCTGATGTGCGTGGAGTTCTTCGTGGTGCAGGGTGAACGTGGCCTGGACCTCGTGGTCAATGAAATGGCACCGCGCCCGCACAACAGCGGCCACCACACCATCGACGCCTGCGACCACTCGCAGTTCGACCTGCAGGTGCACGCCATGGCCGGCCTTCCGCTGCCGCAGCCGCGCCAGCATTCGCCGGCCCTCATGCTCAACCTGCTGGGCGACATCTGGTTCGATGCGCAGGGCCGCGTGCGCACGCCCGACTGGGCAGGCGTTTTGGCCCTGCCCGGCACCCACCTGCACCTCTACGGCAAGACCGAGGCGCGCGCAGGCCGCAAGATGGGTCACCTCACGGTCACCGCCCCCGACGTGGCCCGCGTGCAGGCCACCGCCCGCCGCTGCGCCGACCTGCTGGGCCTGCCCGGCCTGGACGCCTGATGATCCTGCCCGGCCACGACAGCGCCGCCCTCGCCCAGGCCGCCGAGCGCCTGCGCGCGGGCGAACTCGTGGCACTGCCCACCGAGACCGTGTACGGGCTGGGCGCCGACGCCTCCAGCGACACGGCGGTGGCCAAGATCTTCGCGGCCAAGGGGCGCCCGGCCGACCACCCGCTGATCGTGCACGTGGCCTCCAGCGCGCAGGTGGGCGACTACGCCACCGCAGTGCCGGCCTTCGCCCAGCGGCTGATCGACGCCTTCTGGCCCGGGCCGCTCACGCTCATCCTGCCGCGCCGCGAAGGCGTGGCAACAGCCGCCGCAGGCGGGCAGGGCTCCATCGGCCTGCGCTGCCCTTCACACCCCGTGGCGCAGGCGCTGCTGCGCGCGGCAGGCACGGGCGTGGCCGCGCCCAGCGCCAACCGCTTCGGCCGCGTGAGCCCCACCACGGCGCAGCACGTCGAAGAAGAGTTTGGCCCCGGGCTGCTCGTGCTCGACGGCGGCGCCTGCCCGGTGGGCATTGAATCGACCCTCATCGACTGCACCCGCGGCGCACCCGTGCTGCTGCGGCCGGGCAGCATCACGCGCGCGCAGGTGGAGGCCGCCTGCGGCCAGCCCCTGGCCGCGCCGGAGGCGGTGCCCCTGGCCGCGCCGCGTGCGTCGGGCACGCTGGAGTCGCATTACGCGCCACGCGCCAAGGTGCGGCTCATGGCCGCCGACGAGCTGCAGCAGCGCCTGGCGGCGCTGGGCGTGTACGCCAACAACCTCGGGGTGTGGTGCCGCCAGCCGCCGCCCGATCTGGGTGCAGGCGTGCTGTGGCGCCGTCAGAGCGAAGGGGCGGCCCAGGCAGCGCAGCAACTTTTTGCCACGCTGCGCGAGCTGGACGCGCGCGGCGTGCAGCAGATCTGGGTGGAACTGCCGCCCGACACCCCCGAGTGGGAAGGCGTGCGCGACCGGCTGCGGCGCGCGGCCGCCTGAGGCGGGCCTTTGGGCCCTTAGACCTTCAAGCCTTCGCGGCCTCCAGCGTGTCGCGCGTCTGCAGGGCCACGCGGCGCGCGGCCTGCGCAAAGTCATCGCCCTGCGAGGCGTAGAGCACCGCGCGCGACGAATTCACGATGATGGGCGAGCCCTCGCGCCAGCCGGCCTTCACGGTGGCCACCGCATCGCCGCCCTGCGCGCCCACGCCCGGAATCAGCAGCGGCACGCGCGGCGCCACGGCGCGCACGCGCTCGATCTCGCGCGGGTAGGTCGCGCCCACCACCAGGCCCAGCTGGCCATTGAGGTTCCAGGGGCCCTGCGCGAGCCGGGCGATGTGCTCGTACATCAGGGGCTCGCCCTCCACCGAGGCCAGGCGCTGGTTCTGCAGGTCGTCGCCGCCGGGGTTGGAGGTGCGGCACAGCAGGAACGCACCCTTGCCCTGGTGCTTCAGGTAGGGCTGCACCGAGTCAAAGCCCATGAAGGGCGAGAGCGTCACCGCATCGGCGCCGTAACGCTCGAAAGCTTCCAGCGCGTACTGCTCGGCCGTGGAGCCAATGTCGCCGCGCTTGGCGTCCAGGATCACGGGCACCTGCGGCGCCACGCGGCGCATGTGCGCCATCAGCCGCTCGAGTTGGTCCTCTGCGCGATGCGCCGCGAAGTAGGCGATCTGCGGCTTGAAGCTCGACACCACATCGGCCGTGGCATCGACGATGGCTGCGCAAAAGTCGTAGATCTTCGAAGCATCGCCCTTGAAAGCCCCGGGAAAGCGCGCCGGCTCCGGGTCCAGGCCCACGCAGAGCATGGAGCGGTTCTGGCGCTCGGCGGCGGCCAGCATGTCGAGGAAAGTCATGCGCGGGATTGTAGGGAGGGGGTAAGGTCCTCCCCGAGCCAAACCGATCGTTTGCGCATACCCAGGGCGGGCAAGAACCCGGCCGATGGATTGATGGGGTGAAAAGCGCGGCCCAGCGGTTGATCGATCGATCATGGTTCGGCGTTGCTTGGATTCGCAGCCCTCGTTTTGCAGTCGATGTGTTTTGCTTGTTTCACCCTGGTTGCCGTGTACTGCACTCCCAGTGGGGGGAACGGATCGCCCGGCCAATACCGATGCGCTGGGCAATGGCGCGTGGCGCATGGCCGTGACGGGGCACGGCACGGAAGACGCGGCTGAGGACAGTTGCGCAGGCCGCTCGGTTCCCGCTTAGCATCCCTGGCTCCACCACGTCCTCTTCAACCCATGACCCTCAACCCCCGCCAGCTCGCCCTGCTGGCCGGCCTCACCCTCATCTGGGGCTTCAACTGGCCGGTGATGAAGCTGGGGGTCACAGGCTTTCCGGCCTTTGGCTTTCGCGCGATGTGCATGTGGCTGGGGCTGCCCGTGCTGGCGCTGGGCATGGTGTGGCTCAAGCAGCCCTTTGCCGTGCCGCGGGCGCATTGGCGCGAGCTGCTGTGGCTGGCCGTGACGAATGCCATCGTGTGGCAGACGATGGTCATGATCGCCATTGCGCAGCTGAGCAGCGGTCGCGCGGCCATCCTGGGCTACAGCATGCCGATCTTCTCGGCGCTTTTGAGCGTGCTGTTCTATGGCGAGCGACTGGGCCGGCGGCAGTGGCTGGGCGTGCTGGCCGCGGCCACGGGCGTGGTGCTGCTGCTGTGGCACGAGGTGACGGCCCTGTCGGGCAAGCCCTGGGGCGTGCTGTGTGCGCTGCTGGCGGCGGCCACCTGGGCGGTGGGCATCCGGCAGATGCGGGCCACGCGCATCCCGGCTTCGACCATCACGCTCTCGTTCTGGATGATCGCCATGACGGCGGTGGTGCTCACGGTGCTGACGCTGCTGTTCGAGCGTGCCCGCTGGGTGGCGCCCACGCCGCTGGTGTGGTCGGCAGTGGCCTACAACGCGGTGCTGGTGTTCGGCTTTGCAACCACCACGCACCTGTACCTCTCGCGCACGCTCCCGCCGCTGGCGGCTTCACTGAGCGTGATGATGATTCCCATCCTCGGCGTGTTCTCGGGCGCGCAGCTGCTCGGCGAGGTGCTCCACTGGCAGGACTGGGCCGCCATAGCGTTGATGGTGGTGGCCATGGCCTCGGTGCTGCTGCCGTCGCGCACGCGGTCGCCGCAGGCGGCCTGACACCCAGGCGGCTGCGCTGCCCCCTGCGCCAGGGCGCCGCTGGAGGGCGGGCCACGGGTGCGCGGGGCGCCCGCTGGCGGCGCCTACTGCGAGGCCAGGCGTTCAGCGTGCTGGGCGGCGGCCACCTGCAAGGCCAGGCACAGGTCGTCCCAGGCCTTGCCTTTTTCGGTGGGGGTGCGCAGCAGCGCGCCGGGGTCGTAGCTGACCACGGCGGGCAGGCCCCAGAACTCGTGCACCTGGCCTCGCAGGCGACCCAGGGGCTGGTCGGTCTCCAGCAGCGCCTGCGCGCCCAGGCGGCTCATGACGAAAACCACGTCGGGCTCGGTGCGGGCCAGCACCTCGTCCAGGCCCTGCACCTGGGCCGGGCCTGCGGCGGCGCGTTCGAGCGGGGCCAGCCACACGCGCACGCCCTGGTGCAGGCGGGCGGCGCGCAGCATGTTCATGAGCAGTTCGCGGGCGCCGTCGGCCAGTTCCTCGGGGCGGCCTTCGGCCAGCAGCAGCCAGCGCTGCGCTTGCTCGGACGTGGCGTCCTCGCCGGCCAGGAGCTGGGGCTGGCCCACTTGCCAGGCGCCGGGGCCGGTGCCTGCGTCTGCGGCCGGCGCGGTGGGCACCGCCTGCGCTGCGGCGGGCTGGGCCGAGGGCCGGGGCCGGGGCGGCGCGGGGGCCAGGCTGCTGGCCGGCACCAGGCCGGGGGGCAGCTGGCGGGCCGGGGCGGCGCCTGAGGCGCCCGGCACATCACCGGGCGAAGGGTTGGATGGGGCGCTGGAAGAGGCCGCAGACGCCGCGGCGGCCGATGCAGCCGCTGCCGCGAATGCGCCGGGTGCATCGGCGCCTTCAGGGCGGGCAGAACCCTGGGGTGGCGATGGCTGCTGCGCCGTCAAGGCGCCCGGCCGGGACGGCGAAGCGTCTGCATGCACTGCGGTGGCCTGTGCGTCTGCCTGCGGCGCTGCGGCAGCCTGAGGTGCAGTGGCGGCCTGCGATGGCGCGGCGGGCTGCGTCTCGGGCCACCAGACGTTGACACCCATCTCGCGCAGCATGGCGCGCTGGCGCTTGTCGAGGTCCAGGCTCATGCCAGGCCCGCCTCGGCGGCCAGGGTCAGGGGCAGGCTCATCACGACGGCGTCTTCGCGCTTGAAGGGGGCCAGGGGGTAGTAGTTGCGGCGCACGCCGACTTCCTTGAATCCGTAGCGTTCATAGATGCGGCGGGCGCGCAGGTTGCTCACGCGCACCTCCAGCCAAAGCCATTGTGCGCCCTGCAGCGCCGACCAGCCGGCCAGGTCGTCCAGCATGCAGCGGGCCAGGCCCCGGCCCTGCCACGAGGGCGAGACGGTGATGTTGAGCAGGTGCGCCTCGTCCAGGCCTTTCATCAGCACGTAGTAGCCCACGGGCTCGCCCGCGTGCAGCAGCACCTGGGCGTGGTAGCCGGCGCGCAGGGAATCCGAGAAGTTCCCGCGCGACCAGGGGTGGGTGTAGGCGGTTTTCTCGATGGTGGCCACCACGTCCAGCCAGGTGTCGGTCATGGGCGCCAGCTGCATGTCGGGCGCAGACGGGTCCGGCTCCTCGGGTGCGGCGGGCGGGCGGGGCACGGCGCTCATGGGTCAGCCCTGGGCCGCGGCCTTGGCGGCCAGCCGTTCTTCGGTGGTCTGGGCGACTTTGTCGCGCACGTAAAGCGGCAGGGCCTCGTGCGCGGGCACCGCCCTGCCGGCGGCCCAGAGGCCGGGGGCCAGGCGCAGCAGGGCGGCGGCCGTGGGCAGGGCCTGCACGGTGGCGCAGCCGGCGGGCAGCGCCAGCCGCCCGGCACAGGGCTCGAAGGCGTTGCCCGCCGCCAGGCTGCAGCCCTGCGCCCAGCCGGCCGAAGCCAGCTGCTCGGGCGCCAGCAGCTGCACCGGGCTGGCGGCCTGCCAGCTCAAGGGCTCGGCGCCGGCCTGCCAGGCCTGGGCGTACACCTCGTCCATGCGGGCATCGAGCAGCGCCAGCACGCGCTGCGGACGCGGCTGGCCGGCCTGGGCCTGCAGCTGCGACGCCTCCTCGGCCACGGCCTGCAGCGTGTCCACCGGCAACACCGGCACGCCCGCACCCGCGGCCAGGCCCTGCGCCACGGCGCAGGCCGTGCGCAGCCCCGTGAAGGAGCCCGGCCCGCGGCCGAAGGCGATGGCGTCCAGCTCGGCCAGGCCCAGCTCTGCTTGACCCAGCAAGTCCAGCACGGCCGGGATCAGCGTGGCCGACGACTGCGCCGCACCCGGGCCTTCGTGCAGCCACAGCCGGCCGTGCGCGGCCAAGCCCACCGACAGGCGATCGGTGCTGGTGTCAAAGGCAAGAAAACGGCCAGCGGTCGGGTTCAAGGCGGGGCTGCGGCCGGGGCCGCGCAGGTCGATGGAGGGGAGCGCCGGATGATACGTGCCCCACCCGCGGGGCGTGGCCGAGGCAGACGCGTGGCCCCGTCCGATCTGGTCTACGCCGACGCCGACCATGGCCGTGACCGTGACCGTGACCGTGTTGGTGACGGTGGCCCACACCATGGCCGTTGCTGTAGCTGTGGCTGTGGCTGTGGTTGCGGTTGCGGTTGCGGTTGCGGGCTGCGGGCTGCGGGTTGCAGCTCGCGCCCGGACGGCGGCCGCAGCCCCTGCGTATCATCCGCGCCGGACCCGACCCACACCTGCCGACGCCCCGCCCGTGCCCCCAACCCAGCGGCTGAGCCGCCACCTTCTCAAGACCGCCCTCGCGCGCCTGGCGCCGCTTGCTGCCGCCGGCATGGCCAGCGCGGCGCTGGCCCAGGCCAGCCCCCTGCCCGCGCCCCAGGCCGCGCCTGCCCCGGCGGCATCGGCAGCGCCGGTGCAGGCCACGCTGCCCAAGCCGGTGGCACACGCGCTGGCGCGCGCGCAGGTGCCGCCCTCGGCCGTGGCGCTGCTGGTGGTAGACCTGGGCAGCGGCCGCACCCGGCTGGCGCACCGGGCGCAGGAGCCGATGAACCCGGCCTCGGTGACCAAGCTGGTCACCACCGCAGCCGCGCTCGAACTGCTGGGGCCGCAGCACACCTGGACCACCACGGTGCAGGCCGAGGGCGAGCTGGACGGCGGCGTGCTCACCGGCCGGCTGCTGGTGCGCGGCGGCGGCGACCCCAAGCTGGTGACCGAGCGGCTGCAGGCGCTGGTGGCGCAGCTGCAGGCCAGCGGCATCCGGGCGGTGCAGGGCGACATCGTGCTGGACCGCGGCCTCTGGCGGCCGGCGGCGGTGCACCCCGGCGATTTTGATGGCGAGCCGCTCAAGCCCTACAACGTGCAGCCCGACGCGCTGCTGGTGAACTTCCACAGCCTGGTGCTCAGCTTCACGCCCGAGGCGGCGCAGCGTCAGGTGCGCATCCGCGCCGAGCCGCCACTGGCCGGCGTGCATGTCGATGCCCAGGTGCCCCTGTCCGACGGCCCGTGCCAGGACTGGCGCCTGGCCCTGCGTGCCAGCCTGGACCAGCCGCTGGCGGTCCGCTTTGCAGGCAGCTACCCGCAGGCCTGCGGCGAGCGCACCTGGTCCACCGCGCACCCGGAGCCCGCGCGTTTTGCCGAACGCGCCATTGAAGCGGCCTGGCGCCAGGCCGGTGGCGGGCTGTCGGGGCGGGTGCGCGAAGCCACGGCCGATGAGCAGGCAGCGCTGCGCGCGCGCGGCTTCCTGGGCGCGGCCAAGCCCAGGCTGAAGCTGGAGTTCCCCTCGGTGCCGCTGGCCGAGGTGGTGAGCGACGTGAACAAGTTCTCCAACAACGTGATGGCGCAGCATCTTTTCTACACACTGGGCGAGCGGCGCACGGCCGGCGTGCCCGCCACGCTGGAGTCCGGCCGCGCGGCGGTGCTGGACTGGTGGCGCCAGGCCCTGCCCACCAGCGCGCTGCCGGTGCTGGACAACGGCTCGGGCCTGAGCCGCAGCGAGCGCGTCACTGCGCAGGCCCTGGGCGAGCTGCTCAGGCGCATGGCCGCCGGTCCGCGTGCGCCGGAATTCCTGGCGTCGCTCCCGGTGGCCGGGGTGGACGCCACCATGCGCCAGCGTGCCACCGCCGTGGCCGGCCGCGCCTGGCTCAAGACCGGCTCGCTGCGCGATGTCAGCGCCATTGCCGGCTACGCACAGGGCACGGGCGGCCAGCGCTACGCGGTGGTGGGCCTGGTGAACCACGACAACGCCAGCGCCGCTCGCGGCGCGCTCGACGCCCTGGTGCAATGGGTGGTGCTGGGCACCGAGGCCCCCGGCCGCGGCGCGCCCTGAGCCTTTTGGAGAAAGACCCGATGAACCCCTGGCCGGACCTGCTCGGATACGCCGCCGCATCGCTCACCACGCTGAGCTTCGTGCCGCAGGCCTGGCTGACCTTCCGCACCCGCGACGTGCGCGGCATTTCGCTGGGCATGTACAGCGCCTTCACCCTGGGCGTGGCCCTGTGGCTGGGCTATGGCCTGGCCGTGCGGGCCTGGCCGGTGGTGTTGGCCAACGCCATCACGCTGCTGCTGGCGGTGAGCATCCTGGCCATGCGCCTGCGCTATGGCGGCAAGAAGCGCTGAGCGCGCGGGCTGCAACGGCTCCGGGCCTGCAGCGGAGCGGTGGGTGCAGCCGTCGGAAAGGCGACCGCGGCGGGCCCAGGCTGCCCCCAAAATAGGGCACGTGATTTCAGGAGCCCGCCGCCCATGACCCGCCTGTCCGTGCTGGACCTCTCACCCATCCCCGAAGGCAGCGATGCGTCTGAATCGTTCAGGAATTCGCTGAGCCTGGCGCAGCATGCCGAGGCCTGGGGCTACCAGCGCTACTGGCTGGCCGAGCACCACGGCATGCCCGGCATCGCCAGCGCGGCCACGGCCGTGCTGTTGGCCCACGTGGGCAGCCACACGCAGCGCATCCGCATCGGGGCCGGCGGCATCATGCTGCCCAACCATTCACCGCTGGTGGTGGCCGAGCAGTTCGGAACGCTCGAGTCGCTGTTCCCCGGCCGCGTTGATCTCGGCCTGGGCCGCGCCCCCGGTTCGGACCCGCAGACCGCCCGCGCGCTGCGCCGGAACCTGCATGCCGACCCCGAGGCCTTTCCGCAGGATGTGGTGGAACTGCTGGACCTGTTTTCCGACGCACCGCGCCAGCCGGTGCGCGCGGTACCGGGCCAGGGACTGAAGGTGCCGGTGTGGATCCTGGGCTCCAGCCTTTTCGGCGCGCAGCTGGCGGCGGCCCTGGGCCTGCCGTTTGCCTTTGCCTCGCACTTCGCACCAGCGCAGATGATGGACGCCATCGCCCTGTACCGGGCGCAGTTCCAGCCTTCGCCGCGCCTGCGCAAGCCGCATGTGATGCTGGGCTTCAACGTGTTCGCGGCCGACCGGGAGGGCGAGGCGCACCGCCTCGCCAGCTCGGCCCAGCAGGCCTTCGTGAACCTGCGCAGCGGCCGGCCGGGCCGCCTGCCGCCACCGCGCGATGGCTATCTGGCGACGCTCGGGCCGCAGGAGCTGGCCGTGGTGCGCCACCTGCTGGCCTGCTCGGCCATCGGCACACCAGCGCAGGTGAAGGCGCACATGCAGGCCTTCCTGGAGCGCACGGGCGCCGACGAGCTGATGGTGGCCGGCCAGGTGTTCGACCACGCGGCGCGCCTGCGCTCCTACGAAATCGCGGCGGAAGTGGCCCGGGAGCTCGCGCCCGTGGCCGCCTGAGCGCGGCTTACAGCAGGCGCTGGAGGTAGCGCCCCGTGTGGCTGGCCGGGTTGGCAGCCAGGTCTTCGGGGGTGCCCGTGCCGACCACGGTGCCGCCGCCCGAGCCGCCTTCGGGGCCCATGTCGATCAGCCAGTCGGCGGTCTTGATGACGTCGAGGTTGTGCTCGATCACCACGATGGTGTTGCCCGCATCGCGCAACTGGTGCAGCACCTTCAGCAGCAGCGCAATGTCACCGAAGTGCAGGCCCGTGGTGGGCTCGTCCAGGATGTAAAGCGTGCGGCCGGTGTCGCGCTTGGAAAGCTCCAGCGCCAGCTTGACACGCTGGGCCTCGCCGCCGGAAAGCGTGGTCGCGCTCTGGCCGAGCTTCACGTACGACAGGCCCACGTCGAGCAGGGTGTGCAGCTTGCGCGAGATGACGGGCACGGCGCTGAAGAACTCGGCCGCGGCCTCCACCGTCATGTCGAGGATCTGCGCGATGTTCTTGCCGCGGTAGAGCACCTCGAGCGTCTCGCGGTTGTAGCGCTGGCCCTGGCAGATGTCGCAGGGCACGTACACGTCGGGCAGGAAGTGCATCTCCACCTTCACCACGCCATCGCCCTGGCAGGCCTCGCAGCGGCCGCCGGCCACGTTGAAGGAAAAGCGCCCCGCGCCGTAGCCGCGTTCCTTGGCGGTGTTCATCTCGGCCATGAGCTCGCGGATGGGCGTGAAGAGGCCCGTGTAGGTTGCGGGGTTGCTGCGCGGCGTGCGGCCGATGGGCGACTGGTCCACGTTGATGACCTTGTCGAAATGCTCCAGCCCCTCGATGGCTTCGTGCGGCGCCGGCTCTTCGCTGGCGCGGTACAGGTGCCGGGCCACGGCGGTGTACAGCGTGTCGTTGACCAGCGTGGACTTGCCCGAGCCCGACACGCCGGTGACGCAGGTCAAGAGGCCCACAGGGAATTCCACGCTCACGTTCCTGAGGTTGTGGCCCGAGGCGCCGGTGATGCGCAGCGCCTGCACCTGGCCCTGGCCTTGGCGCGCATCGGCCACCGGCAGGCGCGGCGTGCGGCGCCTGGGCACGGGGATGGTGAGCACCTGCGACAGGTACTTGCCGGTGAGCGACTCCGGGTGCGCGGCCACCTGCTCGCAGGTGCCCTGCGCGATCACGCGGCCGCCGTGGATGCCCGCGCCCGGGCCCATGTCGATCACGTGGTCGGCGGCGCGGATCATGTCCTCATCGTGCTCCACCACCAGCACGCTGTTGCCGATGTCGCGCAGGTGCTGCAGCGTGGCAATCAGCCGGTCGTTGTCGCGCTGGTGCAGG
>CAYVGD010000071.1:0-10798 GCA_964450095.1 uncultured Polaromonas sp. | reverse complement strand
CCGGCGTGGCTCAGTTGTTCTGCGCCAGCTGGTCCAGGATGGCCGGGTTCTCCAGCGTCGAGGTGTCCTGCGTGATGGCCTCGCCCTTGGCGATGCCACGCAGCAGGCGGCGCATGATCTTGCCCGAGCGGGTCTTGGGCAGGTTGTCGCCGAAGCGGATGTCCTTGGGCTTGGCGATCGGGCCGATCTCCTTGCCCACCCAGTCGCGCAGTTCCTTGGCGATGGCCTTGGCCTCGTCGCCCGTGGGGCGGGGGCGCTTGAGCACCACGAAGGCCACGATGGCTTCGCCCGTGAGGTCGTCGGGACGGCCCACCACGGCGGCCTCGGCCACCAGGTCGGACTTGGCGACCAGGGCCGACTCGATTTCCATGGTGCCCATGCGGTGGCCCGAGACGTTGAGCACGTCATCGATGCGGCCGGTGATGCGGAAGTAGCCGCGGTCGCTGCTGCGCACCGCGCCGTCGCCAGCGAGGTAGTAGCCCTTGAGCTCTTCGGGGAAGTAGCTCTTCTTGAAACGCTCGGGGTCGTTCCAGATCGTGCGGATCATGGACGGCCAGGGCTTCTTGACCACCAGGATGCCACCCGCGCCGTTGGGCATGTCACCGCCCTGCTCGTCAACGATGGCGCACGCGATGCCCGGCAGCGGCAGCGTGCAGGAGCCCGGCACCAGGGGCGTTGCGCCCGGCAGCGGCGTGATCATGTGGCCGCCGGTCTCGGTCTGCCAGAAGGTGTCGACGATGGGGCAGCGCTCGCCGCCCACATTGCGGTGGTACCACATCCAGGCTTCGGGGTTGATGGGTTCGCCCACCGAGCCCAGGATGCGCAGCGAGGAGAGGTCCGAGTTCCTGGGATGCACCTTCGCATCGCCGTCGGCGGCCTTGATCAGCGAGCGGATCGCCGTGGGCGCCGTGTAGAACACCGTGACCTTGTGGCGCTCGATCATCTGCCAGAAGCGGCCCGCGTCCGGGTAGGTGGGCACGCCCTCGAACACCACCTGGGTGGCGCCGGCCACCAGCGGGCCGTAGGCCACGTAGGTGTGGCCGGTGATCCAGCCGATGTCGGCGGTGCACCAGAACACGTCGGTGGGTCGGATGTCGAAGGTCCACTCCATGGTCATCTTGGCCCACAGCAGGTAGCCGCCCGTGGCGTGCTGCACGCCCTTGGGCTTGCCGGTGGAGCCGGAGGTGTAGAGGATGAACAGCGGGTGCTCGGCGCCGACGGGCTCGGCCGGGCAGGTGGTGGGCTGGCTGTCGGCCAGCTCGTGCATGAAGCGGTCGCGGCCGGCCACCATGTTGCAGGCGGTCGGCGTGCGCTGGTAGACCACCACGTTCTTGACGCTGTCGCAGCCACCGAGGTTGAACGCATCGTCCACGATGGACTTCAGGGGCAGTTCCTTGCCGCCGCGCATCTGGTAATTGGCAGTGATCACGGCCACGGCGCCGGCGTCCTGGATGCGCTCCTGCAGGCTCTTGGCCGAGAAACCGCCGAACACCACGGAATGGGTGGCGCCGATGCGGGCGCAGGCCTGCATGGCGACCACGCCCTCGATGGTCATGGGCATGTAGATGACCACGCGGTCGCCCTTGGCGACGCCCAGGCCCTTGAGCGCGTTGGCGAACTGGCAGACCTTGGCGTGCAGTTCCTTGAAGGTGACGGTGGTCACCTTGCCGTCGTCGGCCTCGAAGACGATGGCCGCGCGGTTCTCGGTGGGGGTGCCCAGGTGGCGGTCCAGGCAGTTGTGCGAGGCGTTGAGCTCACCGTCGGCGAACCACTTGTAGAAAGGCTTGTTCGACTCGTCGAGCACCTGCGTGAAGGGCTTGGTCCAATGCAGGTGTTCGCGGGCGCGCTGGGCCCAGAAACCCTCGAGGTCGGTCTCCGCCTCCTTGCACAGTGCGTCGTAGGCGGCCATGCTGTCGATCCGCGCGCCCTGCGAACTCGCCGCCGGTGGCGGAAACACTCGGTTCTCTACCAAAGTGGACTCGATGGCGGACGATGCTGCACTCATGGGCCTTGTCTCCTGCAGGTGTTGAATAGGGTGAGGGACTGTCAGTGGAGGCACTTACAAGCCACTGACTCTCCGGGTTGACACTCAGCCATCTTACCGAGCCGACCGTGCCCCGGCCAAGGGGGAACACCTGCCAGGCTCTAGAATTCGCGGCCGCCGCAGCTGCAGCCCAGGGCTGCGGTTTCGGGTGCCAGCCCGCCCGCAAGGGGCCCCACCGGACCGCATGCCCTTGCGGTTTCAGTCAAGGCCACCAGGGGGCGGAGAGCCGCGCGCCGGCTGGCGCGGCGCCACACGGGTGCCGCCTCTTTCCTACAACCCAGAACGACCATGTCCGACCTCCACAGACAGACCGCCCGCGCCCTGCGCCCCATCCCCGGCATGATCTTCGCCAGCCGCTGGCTGCAGCTGCCGCTGTACCTGGGCCTGATCGTGGCGCAGGCGGTGTACGTCTACCACTTCCTGGTGGAGCTGCTGCACCTGGTCGAGGCCGTCATGGGCAGCCAGACCGCGCTGCAGGCCCTGGTGACCAACATCGGCTACAAGGCCGATGCCACCCTTTCGGGCATCAACGAGACCATCATCATGCTGGTGGTGCTGGCCCTGATCGACGTGGTCATGATCTCCAACCTGCTCATCATGGTGATCGTCGGCGGTTATGAAACCTTCGTCAGCCGCATGGAGCTCGAGGGCCACCCGGACCAGCCCGAGTGGCTGAGCCACGTGAACGCCTCGGTGCTCAAGGTCAAGCTGGCCACGGCCATCATCGGCATCAGCTCCATCCACCTGCTCAAGACCTTCATCAACGCGGCGAACTACGACCTCAAGGTGCTGATGTGGCAGACCATCATCCACATCGTGTTCCTGCTCAGCGCCCTGGCGATCGCGCTGACCGACCGGCTGATGTCGCAGCCCGCAGGCGGCCACCACTGAGCGCGTCCGGCCCCGGCGCGGCGGAACGAGCCCCAGCCGTGGCTCAGCCCGGCCGCGTCATGCGGCGGGGGTCCACCCAGGCGTCGAACTGCGCAGCGCTCACCAGACCGCTGGCCAGCGCCGCCTCGCGCAGGCTCAGGCCCTGTGCATGCGCGGCCTTGGCGATGCCAGCCGCACGGTCGTAACCGATGTGCGGCGCCAGCGCCGTCACCAGCATCAGCGAGCGCTCCACCAGCTCGGCCATGCGTTCGGGCCGCGGCTCGATCCCGCGCACGCAGTGCTGCTCGAAGCTGTGCATGCCGTCGGCCAGCAGCCGCAGGCTCTGCAGCAGGTTGTGCGCCATCATGGGCCGGAACACGTTGAGCTCGAAATGGCCGCTCGCGCCACCGATGCCGATGGCCACGTCGTTGCCCATCACCTGGCAACAGGCCATGGTCAGCGCCTCGCTCTGCGTCGGATTGACCTTGCCCGGCATGATGGACGAGCCGGGCTCGTTCTCCGGCAGGGCGATCTCGCCCAGGCCGCAGCGCGGGCCGCTGGCCAGCCAGCGGATGTCGTTGGCGATCTTCATGAGGCTGGCCGCCAGCGCCCGGAGCGCGCCGTGCAGCTGCACTACGGCGTCCGATGCCGCCAGCGCCTCGAACTTGTTGGGCGCGCTCACGAAGGGCTGGCCGGTCAGCCGCGCCAGCTCGGCCGCGGCCTGATCGCCAAAGCCCTCGGGTGCGTTCAGCCCGGTGCCCACGGCGGTTCCGCCCAGGGCCAGCTCGTGCAGGTGCGGCAGACAGGCCTCGATGGCGCGGCCCGCATGGGCCAGCTGCGCCGCGTGGCCCGAGAACTCCTGGCCCAGCGTCACGGGCGTGGCGTCCTGCAGGTGCGTGCGCCCGATCTTGACCAGCTCGGCGTGCTGCTGCGCCTGCGCCTGCAGGCTGGCACGCAACGCCTGCAGGGCGGGCAGCAGGCGCTGGCGCAGCGCCAGCACGGCCGCCACGTGCATGGCCGAGGGATAGACGTCGTTGGAGGACTGGCTGCGGTTGACCTCGTCGTTCGGGTGCACTTGCCGCAGGGGCCCGCGCTCGCCGCCCAGCAGTTCGCTGGCGCGGTTGGCCAGCACCTCGTTGACGTTCATGTTCGTCTGCGTGCCGGAGCCCGTCTGCCACACCCGCAGCGGGAATTCGCCCGGGTGACGGCCGGCCAGCACCTCGTCGGCCGCAGCCTGGATGGCGCGGGCCTTCTCGTCCGGCAGCAGGCCCAGGCCGTGGTTCACCGCCGCAGCGGCACGCTTGATGAGCACCAGCGCGGCAATCAGCTCGGGCGGCTGCAGCTCGCAGGAAATGTCGAAGAACGCCAGCGAGCGCTGCGTCTGTGCGCCCCAGAGGCAGGCCTGCGGCACGCCGATCTCGCCCATGCTGTCGCGCTCGGGCCGGCGGGCGGGGGCGTCGCTGTGGCTGGCCATGTCAGGCTCCCGTTCAGTTCGCTGTCAAAATAGTGGGCGCACCACGCTAGCAAAGGCCGCCGCACCTGGGAAGCGGCCCCCGCGCAGCGTTGCATGCCTGCCCTTTCTTTTTCGCCCCTCCCCACAGCCCTGACCATGTCCACCCCCATCAGCCAAGCCGACCTGATCGAGTCCATCGCCGCAGCGCTCCAGTACATCAGCTACTACCACCCGGCCGACTACATCGCCCACCTGGCGCGCGCCTACGAGCGCGAGCAGAGCCCGGCGGCCAAGGACGCCATCGCGCAGATCCTGACCAACAGCAAGATGAGCGCCACCGGCCACCGCCCGATCTGCCAGGACACCGGCATCGTGAACGTGTTCATCAAGGTCGGCATGGACGTGCGCCTCTCGGGCTTTACCGGCAGCCTCGAGGACGCCATCAACGAAGGCGTGCGCCGCGGCTACAACCACCCGGACAACATGCTGCGCGCCTCGGTGGTGGCCGATCCGCAGTTCGCCCGCAAGAACACCAAGGACAACACGCCGGCGGTGATCTTCACCGAGCTCGTGCCGGGCAACACGATCGACGTGACCGTGGCGGCCAAGGGCGGCGGCTCGGAGAACAAGTCCAAGATGGTCATGCTCAACCCCAGCGACTCGGTGATCGACTGGGTACTCAAGACCGTGCCCACCATGGGCGCCGGCTGGTGCCCGCCCGGCATGCTGGGCATCGGCATCGGCGGCACGGCCGAAAAAGCCGTGCTCATGGCCAAGGAGTCCCTGATGGACGACCTGGACATGTACCAGCTGCAGGAAAAGGCCGCCAAGCGCGAGAAGCTCACGCAGGTCGAGGAAATGCGCCTGGAGCTTTATGAAAAGGTCAACGCCCTGGGCATCGGCGCGCAGGGCCTGGGGGGGCTGACCACGGTGCTGGACGTCAAGATCAAGATGTACCCCACGCACGCGGCCTCCAAGCCCGTGGCCATGATCCCCAACTGCGCGGCCACGCGGCATGCGCACTTCGTGCTCGACGGCTCGGGCCCGGCCTACATCACGCCGCCCAGCCTGGACCTGTGGCCCCAGGTCGACTGGAAGCCCGACACGCAAAAGAGCAAGCGCGTCAACCTCGACACCCTCACCAAGGAGGAAGTGGCCAGCTGGAAGCCGGGCGACACGTTGCTGCTCAACGGCAAGATGCTCACCGGCCGCGACGCCGCACACAAGCGCATCCAGGACATGCTGGCCAAGGGCGAGACATTGCCCGTGGACTTCACCAACCGCGTCATCTACTACGTGGGCCCGGTGGACCCGGTGCGCGAAGAAGCCGTGGGCCCCGCCGGCCCCACCACCGCCACGCGCATGGACAAGTTCACCGACATGATGCTGTCGCAGACCGGCCTGATCGCCATGATCGGCAAGGCCGAGCGCGGCCCGACCGCCATCGAGGCGATCCAGAAGCACAAGTCGGCCTACCTCATGGCCGTGGGCGGGGCTGCCTACCTGGTGTCCAAGGCCATCAAGACCGCCAAGGTCGTGGGTTTCGAGGACCTGGGCATGGAAGCCATCTACGAGTTCGACGTGACCGACATGCCCGTGACCGTGGCGGTCGATGCCGGCGGCACCAGTGCGCACATCACCGGCCCGGCCGAGTGGAGCCAGCGCATCGCCTCGGGCGAGTTCAAGAACATCGCGCTGGTCACGGCCTGAGCCCGCACAGGCTGAACGCTTGATCGGCGTCTTTGACAGCGGCATCGGGGGCCTGAGCATCCTCAGGGCCCTGCGTGCCGAACTTCCGGCCGAACGCTTTTCCTACCTGGCCGACAGCGCGCATGCGCCCTACGGTGAGCGCGACGACGCCCACGTGGCCGAGCGTTCGCGGGTGCTGGCGCGGCAACTGGTGGACGAAGGCGCGGAGGCGCTGGTGGTGGCCTGCAACACGGCCACGGCCGCAGCGATCCACCTGCTGCGTGCCGAGTTCGCAGGCCTGCCCATCGTGGGCGTGGAGCCGGCACTCAAGCCAGCAGTGGCGCGCAGCCCGGGCGGCCGCATCGGCGTGATGGCCACGCGCAGCACGCTGGGCAGCCACAAGTTCGCGCAGCTGATCGCATCGCTCCAGGGCGAGGCCGAATTCTTCCTGCAACCCTGCGACGGCCTGGCCAGCGCCATCGAGCGCAGCGTGGACGGGAGCGCCAACTCCGCGCGCGAACTGGCCGAGGTGTGCGCCCGCCATGTGCAGGCGCTCCAGGCCGCGGCCGGGCCGCTGGCCACCGTGGTGCTGGGCTGCACCCACTACCCCCTGGCCGCGCCGCTGCTGGCCGAACTGCTGGGCCCCGGCCCGGTGCTGCTGGAGCCCGGCCCGGCGGTGGCCAGGCACACCCGCACCCGCCTGGCAGCGCTACCGGGCCGCACCCGGCCAAGCGGTCCGGCCCTGCTGCTGCGATCGACGGGCGATGCCGAACTGCTCGAGCGCGCCGCGCGCCGCTGGATCGACCCCCAGGCCCAGGCGCTGACCCTGGCCTGAGGCGCGAGACCCGCAGCCCGGGGCTGCGCGGCGCCTGGAGCGCGGGCCAGGGAACCACCCAGGCCATGCTGGGGACCGGGGTGCAGCCAGCCGGGGACAAGACAATGGCACGGCGCCCGCTTGACGCGGTGGACAGTCAGTGCAGGGATGGAGGTGTCCGAGGCTCCCCACGGCGGCCCAAGACTGGTCCACGGGTGCCAAGGCGTTGGGCCATCTGAGGGCGTTGGGCGATGTCGTACGGATCCAGGGCGTGAGGAACCTGGGCGTTCGTGGCAAGGCCATGTGAAGCCCGGCCGCAGGGCGCCTGGTCATGTGCTGTCACGCCGCGTGGGGCCTGGCCAACAGGCCAACGGGCCGTCAGGAAACGGGAAACGGGAAACGGCAAAGTCAGCAGGTCCGGCCACCGGACAGCCGCTGAGCGGCCCGTCCAGCCAGCGAGTCCAGCGTCAGCCGGCAGGACCCTGCCAACAGGCTCAGTGCAGGTGCCGGGGCTTGCGGCCACCGCCGCCGTGGCTGCCGGAGCCGCCGCCTGCGCCGCGGGGCGGGCGGCCCAGCTGCATGGAATTCACCAGCTCCGTGAAACGGCGCTCGAACAGCCGGTCGATGGCCTCGACCACCTCGCCCAGCTCGCTGCCGTCGAAATGCCGCTCGAGCAGGCCGATGGTGTCTTCCACCAGGAGGTCGCGCTGCACCTGCATGATGGCCGCCGGCGTGGGGCCGACGAAGTACATCACGAAGTCGTCGCGTGCATCCGGGGGCGGCTCCTCGCCTTCGTCGGGCTCGTCTTCCTCGTCGTAGTCCGTGTCGTAGAAGGTGACCTCGATGGCCGCACCCGTGGCGGCCAGGTCGTTGAGCGCCATGCACATCTCGTCGAGCGCCTGGCGGAAATCTTCGTCGCCGCCCACGGTCCAGCACATCTGCAGAAGCTGCTCCTGGGCATCCAGGCGGATGCCGGGCTCTTCTTCGTAGGCGCTGGCCGCGCCCGCCGCCAGCGACCGGGCGCCGGCGTACTTCCACAGCGGCTTGAGCGCTTCCTGCAACTGCTCGTAGCTCACCTCGGGGCGCAGCTGCACCTCACCGTGGACGTGGATCTCGAAGGGGGCGTGGGAATGGCGCGACATGCAGCAATCTTAATCAGGGGGCAGGCACGGGGCCGCTGTGGGACCGGGCCTGCGCTGTGCGCTGGTGCCTGGGACGGGACTCGAACCCGTACGCCGTGAAGCGGCGGATTTTAAGTCCGCTGTGTCTACCGATTCCACCACCCGGGCCGCACTGCATTGTCGCGCCATTTTCCACACCCCTGGCCAGCCGACCCCCACGTGGACGCTGGCGGTCCTTTGGCCGCTGCCGTCAGGGCTTTTGTGTTTCATTTTGTTACGATCCTGGCCTTTCATTGGAGGGTACCGACACGATGGTTCGCAGATTGCTCTTGCTGGCGATGCTGCTCTCGCTGGCGCTGATCCTGGTGCCCCGGCTGTTCAAGCGCTACCCGGTGCAGGCCATCGTCAACGCACCCGCGGTGGAGCTGAGGGCACCGGTGGAATCGGTGGTGGTGGCCAGCCTGACGTCGAGCGGCCGCTTCGAGGAGCAGCCGGCAGACGTGGTGGTGCTGCGCCTGCGCCTGGCCGATGAGCTGGCCGCGCTGGAGCAGCAGGACAAACTGCTGCAGCGGCGCCTGTCGAGCTTTCTGGCCGAGGAGAAAAAGCGCCTGGAGCAGGAACTGGCCGCGCGCGAGGGCGAACTGCGCCGCGCCGAGCTCGACCAGGCCAGCGGCACGCGCGAACTGCAGCGCCAGCAGTCGCTGGTGTCGGCCGGCTTCATCAGCGCCAACCAGCTCGACAACGCCACGCTGCGGCAGGAAAGCGCTGGAGCGGCGCGCGACATCGCGCGCGCCCACGTCCAGCGCGCGCGCAGCAACCTGGAGGCGCTGACCCGGCAGGGCTTCATCGGCGAGCGCGCAGGCGGCTCGGACGTCACCTACACCCAGCAAAAGCTCGACGAGGTGCGCCTGCGCATCGCGGAACTGCGGTCCTGGGCCAGCCGCCTGGGCGCGGCGCAGGCCGCCGGGGCACTGGCCGACACCACGGCCCTGCGCACCCCTGGCCGGGGCCTGCTGATGGGCCCGTACGTGACCGAAGGCGCATTCCTGGGCGCGGGAGACCTGGCCGCCCACTACGTGCTGTGCGAACGCGCCTTCGTGGACCTGGCCGTGCCGGTGATGGACCTGCACGACTACCGCCAGGGCGGATCCCTCTCCTTCCGCGTGGCCGGTGAATGGCAGTTCTACCAGGGCCAGGTGCAGCAGATCTTCCCCATGCACGCCAGCGCCCAGAAGATGCCGCTGGCCGTGCAGCCCGACCAGAACGAGCAGGCCCTGGCCCGCATGGCGCGCGTGTGGGTCCGACCGGACGATGCCTTCATGCAGCGCATGCGGCAGGAGTCCAACTGCATGATGGGCCAGAAACTGCATGCCCAGCTGCCGGGCCAGGCCGGCGGTGTGCCGCGCTGGCTGAGCTTCCTGGCCGATGTCTTCTGAACTGGCCCAGGCCCTGGCGCTGGCGCTGGTGCTGGCGGCCGCATGGGCGCTGCTGGCGCGCATGAGCCCGCTGGAGCCCAGCCTGCGCTGGAGCGTGTGTGCCACGGTGCTGGGCACCAATGCTCTCTACCTGTGCTGGCGCCTGACCTTCACGCTGCCGCCGCGCCTGGCGCCCGAACACTTGCTGGCCTGGGTGTTCCTGGTGATCGAGCTGCTGGCGTGGTTCGAGGCCATGATCTTCTGGGTGGGCATGGGCCGCAGCACCGAAGGGCGGCCGCCGCCGGCGGGCCCGGGCCTGCGCGGCCAGGCGCCGCCGCCGGTGGAGATCTGGATACCCACCTACCGCGAGCCGATCGAGGTGCTGGAGAAATCCGTGCTGGCGGCCTGCGCGGTCGACCATCCCCTGCTCAAGGTCCGCGTGCTCGACGACGGCAACCGCGATTGGCTGCGCGAACGCTGCGCGCAGTGGGGGGCGGAGTACGTCACGCGCCCGGAGCACACGCACGCCAAGGCGGGCAACCTCAACCATGCGCTGGCGTCCACCGAGGCCGAGTTCATCGTCATCATGGACGCCGACTTCGCCGCCTACCGCCAGTTCGTGCGCCGCACCCTGCCCCACTTTGCCGACGAGCGCCTGGCGGTGCTGCAGACGCCGCAGAGCTTCTACAACCCCGACCTGGCCCAGCAGAACCTGGGCGTGGGCGGGCGCATCGCCGACGAACAGTCGCTGTTCTTCCGCGAAATCCAGCCCGCGCGCGATGCCTGGGGCGCGGCCTTTTTCTGCGGCTCGTGCGCCATGCTGCGCGTGCAGGCGCTGCGCGAGATCGGCGGCTTTCCCACCGACAGCATCACCGAGGACATCCTCACCACGCTGCGCCTGAAAAGGCGCGGCTGGACCACCCGCTACCTCAACGAGCGGCTGTCCATGGGCCTGGCGGCCGAGTCCATCGATGCCTTTTTCGTGCAGCGCGACCGCTGGAGCCGCGGCAACATCGAGGTGCTCTTCCTGGAGGACGGGCCGCTGCGCAACCCCAGCCTGTCGCTGGTGCAGCGCCTGCTGTACCTGCCGCTGCACTGGCTGGTCAGCCCCTTCTTCACGCTGGCCGTGATGCTGATGCCGGCGCTGTGCCTGCTCACGGGGTCGGATGCGCTCATCATCGAGCAGCCGGCCGACCTGTTGCTGGTGGTGCTGCCCACGGTGGCCATCAACATCCTGGCGCTGATGTGGATCGCCCGCGGCCACTACAGCCCCATCATCTCCACGGCGCTGTCCATGCTCATGGCGGTGCGCCTGTCGTATTCGGCGCTGGCCGGGCTGCTGCGCCCCGGGGCGGTGCCGTTCAAGGTCACGCCCAAGGGCTCGCAGACCCG
>CAYVGD010000070.1:0-10877 GCA_964450095.1 uncultured Polaromonas sp. | reverse complement strand
GCCGACCAGGCCCTGTGCCCCTGCCGCGTGGATCTCGCGCTCGAGTTCGCCGGCCGCGGCTACGTCATGGAGTCGGGCATCCTCACGATGAACGGTCCGGCCAAGGACCTCTTGGTCGATCCGCGCGTGCGCGCCGCCTACCTGGGCGAGTGAGATTGCCCTGGGCCTGAAAAGAAAAAACCGCCTTCGGGCGGTTTTTTTCTTGCGCGCATGGTGACTCAGGCGGTGGCCTTGTCCGCCTCGGACGTGAACGAGTCGGCAAAGAACTCGTCTTCGGGCAGGCCTGCCTTGGCGGTGTAATCGCTGCGCGCCGAGTCAACCACGATGGGCGCACCGCAGGCATAGACCTGGTGTCCCGAGAGGTCGGGCAGGTCCTGCAGCACGGCCTGGTGCACATAGCCGGTGCGGCCTTGCCAGGCGTCTTCGGGCAGCGCATCAGACACCACCGGCACATAGCTCAGCTGCGGCATGTCGCTGCATTTGGCGAGCACCCAGTCGTGCATGTAGAGGTCTTGCGGCCTGCGCCCGCCCCAGTACAACACGGCCGGACGGCGAATGTTCTTCACCTGCATGTGCTCGATGATGGCCTTGATCGGGGCAAAGCCCGTGCCCGAGGCCAGCAGCACCAGGGGCTTGGTGCTTTCCTCGCGCAGGTAGAAGCTGCCGAAGGGCCCCTCGAGCCGCAGGATGTCCTTTTCCTTGAGCGTGGAAAACACCTGGTCGGTGAACTTGCCGCCCGGCATGTGCCGCAGGTGCAACTCCAGCCCGGGCTTGTCGGCCTGCGTGTGCGGCGCGTTGGCCATGGAGTAGCTGCGGCGGCTGCCGTCGCGCAGGATGAATTCCACGTACTGGCCGGCGTGGTACTTGAAGGTTTCGTTGGCCGGCAGTTGCAGCGTCATCAGCATGACGTCGTCCGAAGCCTTGCTGAGCGCGCCCACCCGTGCGGGCATCTTGCGCACCGGGAAGGCGCTTTCGTCGGTGACCTGGCGTGACTCCAGCACCACGTCGCTGTGTGGCACGGCGCAGCAAGTGAGCACCAGCCCGGCCTCTTCCTCCTGCACCGTCAGCGCCTTGGACTGGTGGGTGCCATGCACCACCGTGCCCGAGAGCTTCTTGCACTTGCATGAGCCGCAGGCCCCGTCCTTGCAGCCGTAGGGCAGGCCGATCCCGTGGCGAATGGCCGCGGCCAGCAGGGTCTCGCCGTCGTTGGCGGAGAAAGCGCGGCCGCTGGGCTCGACGCTCACGTTGAAGCTCATGTTGGTATCCTCGGGAAAAATGTTTTCATGCGCCGGGTCGCATTGGCTTTGCCCTGTGGCGTCGCCCGGCCAAACTCAAGATTTTGCCCTCAATTCACAGGCCTTTTTCTCGCCCCGCGCCCAGTCCCAACCCCAGCCTCCATGCCGCGCGGCCGGGGGCGCTGCCCGCGCGCTTTCGGCGGCAGCGGCTGCTGATCATCGGCTGCGGCGATGTGGGGCTGCGCGCCGCCCGCCTCGTGCCGGCCGGCGTTCGGCGGTTGGCGCTGACTTCCTCCCCCGAGCGCGCGCCGCTGCTGCGCTCGGGCGGCATCACGCCCTTGGTCGGCAACCTGGACGACGCCCGCAGCTTGAGGCGCCTGGCGGGGCTGGCCACGCGCGTGCTGCACCTGGCGCCGCCGCCCAGCGAAAACCTGCCCGACTGGCGCCTGGACCCGCGCACGCGCGCACTCAGCCGAGTGCTGGCCCGGCGCTCGGCGCCGCAGGCGCTCGTCTACGGCTCCACCAGTGGCGTCTACGGCGACTGCCAGGGCGCCCGCATCGACGAGACGCGCCCCACCGCACCCACCACGCCCCGCGCCCAGCGGCGCGTCGACGCAGAGCAGCAGCTGCGCTTTTTCGGCCGCATGCGGGGCACAGCGGTGCACATCCTCCGCATCCCCGGCATTTACGCGCCGGACCGGGAGGGCGGAACGCCCCGCGGCCGCCTGCTCAAGGGCACGCCCGTGCTCAGGCCCGAGGATGACGTCTACACCAACCACGTGCATGCCGACGACCTGGCCCGCGCCTGCGTGGCGGCGCTCTGGCGCGGCAGGCCGCAGCGCATCACGCACGCCAGCGACGACACCGAGCTGAAGATGGGCGACTACTTCGACCTGGCGGCCGATCTCTATGGCCTGCCTCGACCGCCGCGGCTGCCACGCGATCTGGCCACGCAACAGCTGCCGCTGATGCTGCTGAGTTTCATGGGCGAGTCCCGGCGGCTGGACAACCGGCGCCTCAAGCAGGAGCTGCGGCTGAGGCTGCAACACCCGACGGTGCGCGAAGGCCTGCAGCAGGACTGAGAGGTCCCGAGTCACGCACCCTGCGGGGGTGCGCGCCCCGGCCGCGTCGCTCAGATGCCCGAAGGCTTTTGCAGCGTCTGCAGCCGGTTTCTGGGCCGCACCTGGAGGGTCCGCTGTTCGCCGCCCTGCTGCACCGTCAGGCTCACCGGGCTTTCCGGCGTTGGACGGGCCCACAGCCGTTTGTAGAAACCCTCGAGCGAGCCCACGCGGTCGCCGTCCACGGCCAGCAGCACATCGCCTGGCCGGAGCCCGGCTTCCTGCGCCGGGCTGTCCTCGCTCACCCGCAGCACCTGGATGCGGCCGTCCTGCTCCACCGAATTGAGCCCCAGCCAGGGCCGCACGCTCTGGCGGCTGGTGCCGGTCTGCTGCAGTTCGGCCAGGATGGGCTGCAGCAGGTCCACCGGCACGAACATGTTGCCCACCAGCCTGCGCTGCTTGCCCTCGGCATCGGGCACCCGCAGCGAACCGATGCCCACCAACTCGCCTTGCTGGTTGAAGAGCGCCGCGCCACTGTGGTTGCCCTTGCCCGCCAGCACCGGCGGGCTGGTGAACAGCGCCCGGTCGATGTGGTATTCCCAACTGCCCGAGAAAGGCCGCTGGCTGACCAGCTGGGTCAGGCTCACGTCGGCATCCATGCCGTCTTCGGTGGCGCCCACCGCAGCCATCAACGGCTCGCCCGACTTGAGTCCCCCCGGGTTGCCCAGCGGGGCGACCGACGCATCCCGCCAGGGCAGCAGGGGGCGCACCAGGCCAAAGCCTGTGGCCAGGTCGTAGGCCACAGTCACGGCGGGCAGGGTCTTGCCCTCCTGGGTGATGATGCGCACGTCCTGCGCTTCCAGGATCAGGTAGCCGATGGTGAGCACCAAGCCCCCGGGCGCGATCACCACTCCCGAGCCTTCGCGTTCAATGCCCAGCGTGGGGATCGAGCGGGCACCGTCGGCGGCCGTCACCCTCACGCCCACCACAGCGGCGCTGGCGCGGCTGAGGGCGTCGCCCGCCTGCGCTGCGCTCCTCTGCGTGCCGGAGGCGAGTGGGGCCTGCGCCCAGCCCGCCAGGGGCAGGCTGCCGAGCAGCGCCATCAGCCACAGGGCCGCCGCTCGGGCCAGGACCGCGCGGATGCTGGTGCAGCGCCCAGCCTCGGCTTTCACGATGAGCCAACCCTGGCGGCTGCACCCAGGCGCGTTTTGGCCGGTTTCGACCCCGGAGCCTGCCCCGTTGGTGTGTTCCGCGGGCCGTTGCATCGGCATGAGGCGCAAGTGCTGCATGGCATCTCCTCCCAGGACTGCATGCCGGCGCCATGCCGGCTGGCTCAAAGCATGCTGTGGCCAGCATCTTCCTGCAAGCTCTTCATCCCACTGCGGCCTGTGGTCATCGGGGCGGGGCCGGGGTCAGCGGGCCGGCCGGCTCGGCGGTGGTGACGCAGTGTGTGCTGCATGCCGGCCCATGGCGTGCACTGCGCGGCGGCATCCCGGCAGCAGCATCCCGGTCGCGGCGGCCAGGGCTCGCGGCGCCCGGCTCCACCCTGGGGCATGAAGGACGCGGCCCACGCACCGGCCGGGCGCACGCTGACATTACACGCGGACAGCGCCACCTAGGTTGTAGACAGCAGGGGCGCCGTGCCCCTGCAAGTTCAAGGAGACGGACATGGCACAGCAGAACCAAGGCAATCCGCAGGGCCAGGGCAGCAACCAGAACCAAGGCACCGGGGCTGGTCGCGACCAGGCCAACCAGCAGGGCCGCGGGCAAGCCGACCAGGGCGGCAAGCAGCAGTCAGGTTCGATCCCTTCGGGTGACCGCAGCCAAGCCCACCAGCAGGGCCGCGGGCAAGCCGACCAAGGCGGCAAGCAGCAGTCAGGCTCGATCCCTTCGGGTGATCGCAGCCAGAGCAACCAGAACGATCCGACCCAGCAGGACCCCAAGCGCAACCGCCCGAGCATGGACCAGGACGACGCCGACAGCGACGGCCGCGGCCAGGGCTGAGCACAAACTCCCTGAAAGGCCCGTCCGTTTGCTTCAAAGCATGGCCAGCGCCCAAGGACTTCTCAGCGGCAAGCGCATGGCCTGAACGCGGGCCATGCGTCGCCTTCCGCCAGACGTTACCACTTGCATCGGGCCTGATCGCTAGCCCCTGGCTGCGCGGTTGCTCGCGGAGGCACGGGGCCAGCAGCCCCGCCGTTCAACGTGCCATTCCTGATTTGCGAGGAGAAATTCGTGCATGTTCCGCTGACCCCAGGCGAGGTGCCGCTTCCTGAGTCCGAACCCAGCCCCATGCCGGGCCAGCCGCAACCCGCGACCGACCCGCCCATGCCCATTCCCGGGCAACAGGTGCCGCGAGAAGCACCCCCGCCCATCGTGGCCCGCACGAGGTCGGGGGCCTCTGTTACCTTGCTGGGTTGACCGGGGCGCACTTGCCCGGGTCTGCCCTCGCGGGCGGCTCAGAACCGGAAGCTCAAGCCCAGCGAAGCGCCCCGCACCGAGATGTTGTCTTTGTCGTGGTAGCGCATCACGTCCAGCACCACCGCTGTGTTTGAACTCAGGCCGATGCTCGTGCCCAGCCCGTAGCCCAGGTCGCTCTTGGCTTGTGCACCTTCTTCCACCGCCAGCTTGGTGCGGCCGTAGCCTACGCGGGCAAACACCTGCACGCGCGGCGCCAACTGAATCTTGGGCTTGAGGTAGAACCCCGCGTGGTACTGCACCTCGCCCTGCACCTGGCCGGCCCCGCCGGAGACCGGGGCGTCCTGCAGCTTGGCGCCCAACATCAGTTCAGCGTCCAGGTAGCGGTGAACTTCCTGGCTCAGCGTGGCGCGCAGCAACTCGGGCTCAAAGTTGCCCTCGGGCGTCTTGACCTTGAGCGGCACATAGCTCAAGCCGAACTCGTACGCCGCAGCCGGTGTGGCCGCCAGCAGGGCCGCGCTGCAGGCCGCAGCCCCGATGACACCCCGCCAGTTTGCGCCGCCCAAACCTTTGCCCCATGCCGTGTTCTTTTTCATGCTCTCTCCTCCCTTTTTGTTGAGATGTGTGACAGAGCAGTGTGAATCTGTGTCCAAGGCTCGCGCAATGGTTGCTTTGGACTGCTCGGGTAAGCAAACGTATCCAGCCGCGGCGCGACGGAGGTTCCGGCCACTGAGGAGCGCCAATGCCTGCGCGAAGGGTTGCACCGCGCTGGGTCGGCCAGCTTGCCGGAATAGCCGGAAGAGTCGGAAGAGTCGGAAGAGTCGGAAGAGTCGGAAGAGTCGAGAGATGGCGCCAGAGCCTGTGCAGCAGGGCGGCTCGGGAACACACAGGCGCTTTCCTTGCAGTCGACGTGCGAGGCGCAACACCAGAGCGGCAGACATGCACGCCCCCGAGAGCGAGGCCGTACCTCGGACACACCCTGACGCAGGAATACAGCCCTGGCCTCGCTGAAGCCAAGGCCTTGAGTTCAGCAGGGGATCAGCGGGGGGATGATTTTTTGGCCTTGGCAGCGCGCGAAGGCGCCTGCTGGGCCTCTGCCGAGGGGGGCTCGGCCGGTGCGGTCGTCTCGGGCTCGCTGCCCGCGGCCTTCAATTGGCTGGCCTGCTGGGCCGCCACGACCTGCGCGCCGATGCGCGCAGCTTCCGAAAAATGACGCGACACCAGCCGCTTGAGTTCGTCGATTTGCGCAAACGCGTATTCAACGTCCGGGAAGATGGCCGGTGCACGCAGCAGCTGGTTGTCTTTGGTCAACAAAGCCGTCTGGACTGAAATACCCGCCGCAGAAGTTTCGACCAGGAAAACACTGCGACCGGTGAATGACTCGGTGGGGGCCGGGTTTTCCGGGGTCTTCGCGTCTTCATTCTGCGGCATGGCCAGTCTCCTTCTCTGCAGTAGAGTTCACAATCTAGAATTTTAACCCGCTCAGTTTTGGTCGAACCTGCCCAGATGGCTCGAGGCACTTATCTCTCGCCGATACCCGCCGACAGCGTTTCCAGAGAGCGTTTCCTCGTTTTCCTGGTCCTCGTGCTGGCTGCGCATGGCTTGATTTTCTGGGGGGTCCAGTCGCCGCCCAAGGCGGCTGAAGTGCCCAAGCCGCCCAAGCTGGTCATTGAACTGGGCCGGGCGCCCCCGGCAGGTGCTGCCGGCGGCGAGCCCGCAGAGCCGCCTGCCGCCAAGTCCGCTCCACCCCAGAAGGCCTCGCCAGCGCCGCTTGCCCCGCCGCCCGCCCCGGCTTCTTCACGCGTGGCCCAGCCACCTGCAGACCGTTCGCCGGCCCCCGCCGCGGCCACCGCCTCACCCCGGGAAGAGCGGCCGGCTCCCCCAGAGCTGCCTGCGCCCGCGCAGGCAGCGGTGGCTGCCAAGGCCGAGCCCGCAGATCCCCCGGCTCAGGCGGGCGCCAAAGTGCCTTCTGACTCGGTGCGCACGGCCGAGCCCGACCACAAAGCCGCTTACCTGAACAACCCCCGCCCGCCGTATCCGCGCAATGCGCACCGCTTCGGCATTGAAGGCACGGTGGTCCTGCAGGCGGATGTGGGCGAAGACGGGGTGCCCCTGCAGGTCCGGGTGTTTCAGAGCAGCGGCAACGGCCTGCTCGATGAATCTGCCCTCCAGACAGTGGCCAAGTGGCGATTCACGCCGGCCCGAAAAGACGGCGTGATGGTTCGCGCCCTGGTGAAAATACCCATCACCTTCAGCTTGAAGTCGCCGTCACAAAAATGAATGGCTCCCTGTTTTTCGAATAACTCGTTTTTTCTGGAAGTGAAGGCATGTTGGATACGTTGATCGTGGAAGCCACGCTGGTGGTGCTGCTAATACTTTCTGTGGTGACCTGGACCATCGCCTTGTGGAAATGGCAGTTGAATCGCCAGATTCAAAAGAAATCGATTCAATTTGAAAATGATTTTTGGGGCAGCAAAACCTGGCCAGACGCGCAGGCCACGGTGCAGGCGGCCCAGGGTGACCTGGTTCAAATTGCCACTTCGGGTTTCAAAGCCTACGAAGAAATGCAGCACGCCACGGGAAACCTGCGCCAGTTGCTCGACCCCATGGACGCCATCGAGCGCCCCATGCGCCAGTCCATGCAACTGGTGTTGCGGCGGCAGGAGCGCGGGCTGAGCGAGTTGGCCACCATCGGTTCGACCGCGCCATTCATGGGCCTGTTCGGCACGGTGTGGGGCATCATGGATGCGCTCAAGACCATCGGCGTCACGGGGCAGGCCAGCATCGACGTGGTGGCAGGCCCCATCGGGGAAGCGCTGATCGCGACCGCGGTCGGCATCGTCACCGCCATTCCTGCAGTGCTTCTCTACAACCACTTTGTGCGGGCCCAGAAGCTGCGCGTCACGCAGATGGAGGGCTTCATCGAGGCCTACACGCGCATGGCCGCGCGCCAGCTGGCCAGCCAGGTGAGGCAGGCATGAGCATGCGGACCTCCGGCCGGGAGGACAACGAGCCGATGGTGGAAATGAACGTCACCCCCCTGGTCGACGTCATGCTCGTGCTGCTGGTGATCTTCATCGTCACGGCCCCGCTGATCGTGCCCCGCGCCATCCACATCGACCTGCCCAAGACGGGCGGCACTGCCCAGCAGGACACCCAGGCCCAGCATGTGCTGTTCATCGAAGCCGATGGCCGCATGCAATACAAGAACCAGTACGTGAGTGACGCCGAATGGCTGGCCCAGCTGCAGTCCGACAAAGCAGGCGGCGCGGTCCAGCTGCAGGTGCATGCCGACGAATCCGTGCCCTACGGCCGCATGTCTCAGGTGATGTCGCTGGCGCAGTCGGCGGGCGTTTCCCAGCTGGCGTTCATGACCCTGCCCGCTGCCAAAGGCAAGTAAAGAGCCCTCGGCGTCTTTCGCCAGCCCCACCGCGCTGGTCTGGACTGGCCAATGCCGTTGGCGCCTGGGCGCGCACCGGCCACCAACCTCTGCCTGCCCAGACAGGCAGGCGCTGCCGTGCGGGAACCCCCGCACCAAGGCGGAACAACCGAACTCACCCTGCAGAGCACCAGCCAGCCGGGTTCTGAATTTGGGATATTCAATACTGATGCTGTTATTACGTGAAAGGTGTTAATTCATGGGCGGTGGATTATTTTTCCTTTGACGGGTCCGCAGCTGCTTCAAAAAACGTCGCCGCCTCGCCACGCACGCCGATTTCATCGCTGCGGATAAGGCATTCCACTAATGTCAAAAAACGTTATAAAGGGTTACATTCAGAAACTTTTTATCTTCGATTTTTCATGCCTTTCAAATGGACACCGGCCCCGACACCGCTGGGGGCCACCGCCCGTGAGCGGGGCCACAGGCGATGGGGGCTGCGCCCGGTAGTGATGTGCGCGTTGCTGGCGGCACCGTGCATCGCCGCAGGCAACCCCCTGGTCGACACGCCTTTTCAGGATTTGTCGGGGCGGCTGCAGCAGCAGTTCCAGGGCGATCCGGTGCTGACGCCCCGACCCCAGCCCAGCCTGAAAGCGCCCGAGGCGGTCACGCCCCCGGCACCCCAGTCCGAGGACGACGGCGGCCCAAAAATCACCGTGCAAGCCTTCACGCTCACCGGCAACACGCTGGTGTCGACCGCAGACCTGCAGGAACTGCTGCGTCCCTGGCTGAACACGCCGATCAGCCTGACCGAATTGCGTCGTGGCGTGGCCCAGGTGGCCGCGTTTTACAGGGTCCGGGGCTACCTTGCGCAGGCCGTGCTGCCCAACCAGGACGTCACCGAGGGCAGGGTTCAAGTCGAGGTGTTCGAGGGCCGGGTCGGCCAGATCCTCGTGGAGGCGCCGCCGGACCAGCCGCAGATCGGCGCATTTCTGCGCAGCCGGATCGCCACCCTGCTGGCCAGCAGCACGCCCCCTGGCGAGCCCTTGAATTTCGACCGCCTCGACCGGGCGGTCTGGGTGGCCGACGACCTGCCGGGCGTCGCCGTCACGGCCTCCCTCAAGCCCGGCGAGGCCCTGGGCACCACCGACGTGGTGCTGCAGGTCGCGCCGACGCCCAAGGTTCGCGGCGTTCTCAGCATCGACAACAACGGCTCCCGGGCCACCGGCCCCCTGCGCGCGAACGCGCTGGTGCAGCTCGACTCAGCCCTCGGCTGGGGCGAGAGCTTCAGCCTGTCGGCCAGCAAGACCGAGGGCACCGACTTCGTCCGCCTGGCCCACAGCATTCCCCTGAGCCTTGACGGCTGGCGGGGCCTGACGCTGAACGTCAACACCAGCGTTTTCAACTACCGCGTGCTCGATGAACTCAAGCCGCAGGGCGCCACGTTCTCACCGCAGGGTAGCAGCACAGCGCATGGCCTGAGCCTGCGCTACCCCTTTGTGCGAACCGGCCGCACCACCCTGAGCGGCGAATGGGGCTATGAAAGTCGCCTCTCGGTTGACAAGGGCGACGCGGTGACCGCCGGCAGCGGCACAAGCCTGGGTGTGCTGCGCGAAACCCAGGTCGACGCCTCCAGCTTCACCCTCAGCCTCAGCGACGTCGACGGCTGGGGCGGCGGCGGCAGCAACCTGCTGGCGGCCACCTACACCCAGGGAAGCTCGAGCCTGCGGCCCGAGTCCGTCCGCACGGACGATGCCGATGGCGTCAACACGGCGGGCTTCTTCCGCAAGCTGCGCGTGTCGGCCAACCGGCTGCAGGTGATCGACGCCAAGCACACCGCGGTGCTGTCCTTCACGGGCCAGTTCGCCAACCGCAACCTCGACGCCTCCGAGCGGCTCTACCTCGGCGGCTCCTCCAGCGTGCGCGCCTTTCCCAACAGCGAACTCGGTGGCAGCGAAGGTTTCCTGGCCAGCCTGGAACTGCGCCGCGACTGGGATGCCCAGTGGCGCACCAGCTACTTCTACGACTACGGCCGGCTCTGGCAGTACAAAAAGCCCACGCGCGCAGACGACCCGTCGCAGCGCCTGCTCACGGACGTGGCCAACGCCCAGGCCCTGGACGGTCACGGCGTCAGCCTGACCTACCGCCGCCCCAGCGGCGCCGAATTCAGGGCCCAGGTGTCGCGCCGCCTGCGCAGCAACCCGCTTCCCACGCAAGAAGGCAAGGACAAGGACGGCACGCTCTACATGAACCGCTGGTGGTTCAGCGTCTCGGTGCCGTTTTAAGCCGCACAAGCCGTGAACAAGGTCTACCGGGTCGTTTTCAACGAAGTCACTCGCACATGGACTGCCGTGTGCGAGACGGCCCGTTCGCGTGGGAAGTCTTCCACCACGCTGCAAAAGCTCGCCCGGATCGCGCTGGCCATTGGCCTGCTTGGTTTCGTGACCTCGCTGCTCCACGCGGGGGAACCCCCGCCCACGGCCCTGCCCACGGGCGGGCAGGTGGCCGCCGGCGTGGCCCAGATGTTCAACGCCGGCACCGCCCAGGCCCCGGTGCTGAACATCGACCAGAGCTCCCAGCGCGCGGTGATCCAATGGAACACGTTCAACCTGGGCTCGGCGGCCACGGTGAACTTCAACCAGCCCAACGCGCAGGCCGCCACGCTCAACCGCGTGCAGGACGCCAACCCCAGCCACATCTTCGGCAAGGTCAACGCACCCGGCAGCGTTACCTTCTTGAACCCCCAGGGCGTCTACTTCGGGCGCAGCGCGGTGATCAACACCGGGG
>CAYVGD010000069.1:0-10927 GCA_964450095.1 uncultured Polaromonas sp. | reverse complement strand
TCAAGAACATGAAGGCCACGAAGAACAACCACGAGTTCTTCGACATGATGCGCCGCGGCGGCTGAAACCGCCCTGCCGGGCAAATGATGCAATAATCGCGTGTTTTGCGGAAAGTGTTCGGGATGGGCCCGGATGGCTGCCGCGCTCGACAAGGAAAGACCATGAAAGAAGGAATTCACCCCAACTACCGCGAAGTTTGTTTCCTGGACATGTCCAACAACTTCAAGTTCGTGACCCGCTCCTGCGTGAACACCAAGGAAATGGTCAAGATGGACGATGGCCGCGAACTGCCGCTGTTCAAGCTCGACACCTCCAGCGAGTCGCACCCCTTCTACACGGGCACGCAGAAGTCCGTGGACAACATGGGTGGCCGCGTGGAGCGCTTCCGCAACCGTTTCGGCAAGACCACCACGGCCAAGTAAGAGGCTGCGGCCCGCGCCCTGCGCCCTTGCCGCACGACGCTCCCCCAGGCAGCCTCTTTGAGGCTGCTTTTTTTTCGCCCGCGCCGTCCCGCCCTGGCGGGCTGCGGCGAATGCCTCCGCACCGCCAACCATTCGCCTTCCGCCCTTGAACCACCCCTCCCCCGCCATCGTTGCCCGATCGGCCACCTCGCGGCTGCCGCGCGTGGCGCTGCTGCTGTTCTGCGTGGCCTACGTGCTGCCGGGCTTCGTGGGCCGCGATCCCTGGAAAACGGCCGACGCCATGGCCTTCGGGACCATGCAGGACATGGTGCTGGGCCTGGCTTCATGGCTGGCGCCTCAAACAGCAGCGCAGCACGGCGGCTATGACAGCCTGCTGCCCTTCTGGCTCGGCGCTGCCGCCATCCAGGCCTTGCCTTTCCTGGACGCGGCGCTGGCTTCGCGCCTGCCCTTCATCGGCCTGCTGGGGCTGGCGCTGGCAGCCACCTGGTATGGCGTCTACCACCTGGCCCGCAGCCCACAGGCCCAGCCCGTGGCCTTTGCCTTCGGCGGTGAGGCCCAGCCGGTGGACTACGCCCGCACCTTGGCCGATGCCGCCCTGCTGGCACTGATCGCCTGCCTGGGCCTGGCCCAGTTGTCGCATGAGACCACGCCTGCGCTGGCGCAGATGAGCTTCACGGCGGTGCTGCTCTATGGTCTGGCCGCCCTGCCGCACCCGCGCCAGGGCCTGCGGGCAGGAGCGGCGGTGGCTGCTGGCCTGATGGGCCTGGCGCTCAGCGGCGCGCCCAACATCGCCTTGCTCTTCGGGCTGGGCGCGGTGGCGCTGGAACTGCTCAGGCGCGATGCCTCCGAACCCCGGCCCACCCGCCTCGGGCTGTGCGCCGTGGCCGGCCTGTGCCTGGCCTCGGCGGCCCTGGCCAATGCGCTGGACCTCTGGCACTGGCGCCTGGATGTCTCGAACTGGGGGCGAGCCGCCACGCAGAAGTCGGGTACCAGCCTGGTTCGTCTGTTCGTCTGGTTCCTGTGGCCGGCCTGGCCGCTGGCGCTGTGGACGGTGTGGCGCTGGCGCCGCCACCTGGGCAGTCGGCATGTGGCCCTGCCGCTGTGGTTCGTGGCCGTGGTCTGCGCCGCCACCTTGCTGACCACCGCCTCCGACCGCGGCCTGCTCCTGGCGCTGCCGCCGCTGGCCGCGCTGGCCGCGTTCGCGCTGCCCACGCTGCAGCGCAGCGTGGCCTCGCTGATCGACTGGTTCACCCTGCTGTTCTTCACCGCCTGCGGCCTGGCGATCTGGGTTGTGTGGATCGCCATGCAGACCGGTGTTCCCCGCCAGCCCGCGGCCAACGTCGCCAAGCTGGTGCCCGGATTTGAGCCCAGTTTCTCGGCGCTGGCTCTGGTCATCGCCCTGGCTGCGACGCTCGCCTGGGCCTGGCTCGTGAAATGGCGCACGGGCAGGCACCGCTCGCCGCTGTGGAAGTCGCTGGTGCTGCCGGCCGGCGGCGCCACGCTGTGCTGGCTGCTGCTGACCACGCTGTGGCTGCCCCTGCTGGACCACGGCCGCGGCTATGAACCCGCCGTGCGCCAGGTGCTGAGCCGGGTGGACAGCCGCGGCTGCGTGCACACCCTGGGCCTGTCCAGCGCGCAGACCGGCGCGCTGCGGTACCACGGGGGCCTCGAACTCAGGCCGCTGCAGCCCGGGGCCTCGGTGCGCTGCAGCCACCTGGTCAGCAGCCCTGAGGCTGCACAGGCGCTGCTGCGCAGCCCGCACGGTGCGCTCTGGCAGCGCACCGCCGGCGCCCGGCGCGCCACCGACAAGAGCGACGACATGCTGATCCTGCGACGCGCACCCGCGCCGGGTGTCCGACCCGGTGACTGAACTCCGAATCTTGGGACGGCACGCGGGCACGGTGCTGGCGGGGCAGCTGGCCGTTATGGCCTTTGGCGTGGCCGACACCGTGATCGCCGGGCGCCACAGCGAAGCGGCGCTGGCGGCCTTGTCGGTGGGCTCGGCCATCTACATCAGCGTGTACGTGGCGCTGATTGGCATCGTGCAGGCCCTGCTGCCCATCTGGGCCGAGCTGCGTGGCGCCCGCCGCGAAAAGGAGCTGGGCGCATCGCTCAGGCAGAGCCTGTACCTGTGCCTGGTGATCACCGCCGTGGGGGTGGGCCTGCTGCTGGCCCCGGGGCCACTGCTGGCCTGGGCGCAGATTCCCCAGGAGATGCGGGCCGAAGTGCAGGCCTACCTGGGTGTGCTGGCGCTGGCGTTTCCGCCGGCACTGCTGTTCCGCGTCTACAGCACGCTCAACCAGGCGCTGGGGCGCCCGTTGCTGGTGACCTGGCTGCAAGTGGCGGCACTGGCAGTGAAGGTGCCGCTGTCCATCTGGTGGGTCGGCGGCGGCTGGGGGGTGCCGCCCCTGGGCGCGGCCGGCTGCGCCTGGGCCACGCTGGTGGTCAACTACCTGCTGCTGGGCATGGCGCTGGTGCTGCTGCGCACGAGCGACCTCTACCTGCCCTTTCAGCTGTGGCAGCGCCTGGAGCGACCGGACTGGCGCCGCATCGGTGAATTCCTGCGCCTGGGCCTGCCCGGTGGGCTGAGCTACATGGTCGAGGTGACCTCCTTCACGCTGATGGCGGTGTTCATCGCACGCATGGGCACGACTGCCGCGGCCAGCCACCAGATTGCAGCCAGCGTGACCGCGGTGCTCTACATGGTGCCGCTGTCGCTGGCCATCGCCTGCAGCGCACGGGTGTCCTACTGGATCGGCCGGGGCGACCTGCGCCAGGCACGGCACCTGGTGGCGCTGGGCCTGGGCCTCAGCCTGGGCTGCGCGCTGGTGCTGTCGTCGACGCTGGCCTTGCTGCACGCACAGGTTGCGCGCTGGTACGCGGGGAATGCGGCCGTGGCACAGGCCGCGCAGACGCTGCTGCTGTGGGTGGCGCTCTACCACCTGGCCGATGCAGTGCAGGCGGTGTGTGCCTTCCTGCTGCGCTGCTGGCGCGTGACGCTGTTGCCGCTGGCGATCTACGGCGTGGTGCTCTGGGGGCTGGGTCTGGCCGGCGGCTACTGGCTGGCCTACGCGGGCGGGCAGCTCGGCCCGCTGGCATGGAACGCCGCGCCCGCCGCATCGAGCTTCTGGCTGGCGGCCACAGCGGCGCTGGCGCTGGTGGCGCTGAGTTTCCTGTGGCTTTTGTGGCGGGCCGTCCGGCTGCCGGCACCAGAGGCGCTCAGGCAGCCCTGAGGGCCGGCCGCCCGGTCTGGGGGCGCACGCGCATCGCCGGGAACAGCAGGGAGAACCGCGAACCCTGGCCCGGCTGGCTCTGGATGCGCAACTCTGCCCCGTGGCGCTGCGCCACATGTTTGACGATGGCCAGCCCCAGGCCGGTGCCGCCGGTCTCGCGCGAACGGCTGCGGTCCACGCGGTAGAACCGCTCGGTCAGGCGCGGCAGGTGCTCCGGCGCGATGCCGGGGCCGCTGTCCTGCACCGAAAATTCGCCCTGCCCGTCCGGCAACAGCTGCCAGCGCACCTCGATGCGCCCAGGCACGGGCGTGTAGCGGACAGCGTTGCTCACCAGGTTCGAGAATGCGCTTTGCAACTCCACCGGCGCACCCGACAGGCTGGCTGCATCTTCAAGGGCAAAGGCCAGCTCGTGCACCACCGCGCCCTGCTGCGCCGACAATGCCCTGGCCTCTTCCTCGCACTGCGCCAGCAGCACGTCCAGGCCCACCCATTCCTCGCTGCCGGGCGGGGGGCTGCCTTCCAGGCGCGAGAGGGTCAGCAGGTCGTTCACCAGGGTCTGCATGCGCAGCGACTGCTGCGCCATGAGCTGCAGGTAGCGTTTTTGCTCGTCAGGCGAAAGCGCCAGTGTCTGCAGCGTTTCCACGAAACCCGAGAGCACCGTCAGCGGCGTGCGGATCTCGTGCGAGACATTGGCCACGAAGTCACGGCGCATGCTTTCAGCCAGTTCCAGGGTGGTCACGTCGCGCGAGAGCATGAGCCGCCGGCCCTCGCCGTAGGGGTGCACCTGCACTGACAGGCGCACCGGGCGGCTGGCCGTGCTGCGGCTGCCTGCCACGATGACCGGGCGCGAGGCGTCTCCCGAGCCGATGTAGGCGGTGAAGTTGGGGTCGCGCACCAGGTTGACCACGTACTGCAGCAGGTCGCGCTGGGCATCCAGCCCGAAATGCTGCGCCGCCATGAGGTTGCACCACTCGATGCGACCCTCCGCGTCCAGCAGCACCAGGCCGTTGGGCGAGGCCTGCAGCGCCGCGGTCATTTCCTGCAGGCGCTGGCGGCTCAGCTGCTGGGCGCGCTGGTAGTCGCGCAGGACGTGCCGCATGCGGTCACCCATGGCGCCATAAAAGCCCCGCTCAGGCGGGCGGGCGCTCACCGTCGCATCGGCCGACTCTTCCTGGTGCGCCAGTTGCAGCTCACGCAGCCAGACCTGCAGCCGGTTGGCCTGCCAGGAATCGGCCAGGAACCACAGCGCCGCACCGAGCGCCATGCCGGCGATGGCGCCCAACTCCGAGGAAACGAGCGCGCCCAGCCCGGCCCCGATGACGAGGCAAGCAGCGAAGGCGGCACCACGGGCGAACATGCGGCGTCAGCGTGCCACCAGGCTGGCGGTGAGGCGGTAGCCCACGCCGCGCACCGTCTCCACCATGCGCCCGGCTTCGCCCAAGCCTTCGCGCAGGCGCTTGATGTGCACGTCCACCGTGCGCTCCTCGATGAACACATGGTCGCCCCACACCCTGTCGAGCAGGCTGGCGCGGCTGTGCACCCGCTCGGGGTGCTTCATGAGAAAGTGCAGCAACTTGAATTCGGTCGGCCCCAGGCGCAGTTCGTCCTGGCGAAAGCTCACGCGGTGAGTGGCCGCGTCCAGCGTCAGCTCGCCCAGCGACACCGCGTCTTTGACCAGCTCGGGCATGCGCCGGCGCAGCACGGCGCGGATGCGCGCCAGCATTTCCTGGGTGGAAAAGGGTTTGGTGATGTAGTCGTCGGCCCCGGCATCCAGGCCGGCCACGCGGTCGGACTCGTCGCCACGCGCGGTCAGCATCAGGATGGGGATGGACTTGGTGCGCGGCTCCTGCCGCCACTGGCGAGCCAGCGCAATGCCGCTTTGTCCCGGCAGCATCCAGTCCAGCAAGATGGCATCGGGCAACACCTCCTCCATGGCCTGGCGAGCCGCCACGCCGTCGCCTGCAAGCACCGGATCGAAGCCGCCATGGCGCAGGTTGACCGCGATCAACTCGGCGATGGCCGGCTCGTCTTCCACCACCAGGATGCGGGCTTGTTGCTTCATGCGGACACCCTGTTCAGGGAAAGCCAGACGGGGCTCATTCGATCAGCGACTCCACCTGCTCCCGCGAGACGTGGCGCACGTCCTCGCCCTTGACGATGTAGATGATGAATTCGGCGATGTTCTTGGCGTGGTCGCCCACCCGCTCGATGGCCTTGGCCACGAACAGCAGGTCCAGGCTCGAGGAGATGGTGCGCGGGTCTTCCATCATGTAGGTGATGAGCTTGCGCACGAAACCGTCGAACTCGCGATCGATCAGGTCGTCTTCCTTCATGATGTCCAGCGCGGCCTTGACGTCCAGGCGCGCGAAGGCATCCAGGGTCTTGCGCAACAGGCCCGAGGCGAGCTCGGCCTCCACGCTCAGGTCCATCGACGGCAGGGCGCGGGCGCTGCCGCTTTCCAGGATGGACAGCGCCATGCGGGCGACCTTGACCGCCTCGTCGCCTGCGCGTTCGAGGTTGGCCGTGGTCTTGGAGATGGCAATCAGCAGGCGCAGGTCGCGCGCCGTGGGCTGGCGCCGCGCGATGATGGACGAGAGCTCGCGGTCGATCTCGATTTCCATTGCGTTGACGCGCACCTCGGTCTGGATCACCTGCTTGGCGGTCTCGGCGCTGAAGTGCGTCAGCGCATGGATCGCCTGGCGCAGCTGCGACTCCACCAGGCCGCCGAGCTCCAGCACACGCGTGGAGACGCCGTTGAGTTCGCTGTCGAACTGGGTGGACAAGTGTTTTTCAGGCATGGAGCACTCCTGCGGCAGGCGCCGCGTTGTGGAATTCAGCCGAAGCGGCCGGTGATGTAGTCCTCGGTTTCCTTGCGGTCGGGCTTGGTGAACACCTTCTCGGTGGCACCGAACTCGACCAGGTCACCCAGGTACATGTAGGCGGTGTGGTCGCTGCAGCGGGCGGCCTGCTGCATGTTGTGCGTCACGATCACCACGGTGTAGTCGTTCTTGAGCTCGGCGATCAGCTCCTCGATCTTGGCGGTCGAGATCGGGTCCAGCGCCGAGCAAGGCTCGTCGAGCAGCAGCACCTCGGGCTTGATCGCCACGCCGCGCGCGATGCACAGCCGCTGCTGCTGGCCGCCGGACAGGCCCGAGCCGCTTTGGCGCAGCTTGTCCTTGACCTCGTTCCACAGCGCCGCCTTGCGCAGCGCCCACTCCACGCGCTCGTCCATGTCGGAGGCGCCCAGGTTTTCGAACAGGCGCACGCCAAAGGCGATGTTGTCATAGATCGACATGGGGAACGGCGTGGGCTTTTGGAAGACCATGCCGATCTTGGCACGCAGCAGGGCCACGTCGCGCTTGGACTGCAGCATGTTCTCGCCCTCGAAGATCACCTCGCCTTCGGCGCGCTGCTCGGGATAGAGCTCGTACATGCGGTTGAACACGCGCAGCAGCGTGGACTTGCCGCAGCCCGACGGCCCGATGAAGGCCGTGACCTTGCGGTGCGGAATGTCGAGGTTGATGTTCTTGAGCGCATGGAACTTGCCGTAGAAGAAGTTGAGGTTCTTCACGGAGATCGCCGGCTTGAGGGCGGCCTGCTGGCCGTTGCTGAGGGTTGCTTCCATGGGGAGGGCCTTTGAGGGGGAGGCGGCAAGCCGCGGGTCAGTCTTTCTTGCGCGTGATCACGCGCGCCAGGATGTTCAGCCCCAGCACGGCCAGGGTGATGATGAACACGCCCGCCCAGGCCAGCTTCTGCCAGTTCTCATAAGGGCTCATCGCGAACTTGAAGATGGTGACCGGCAGGCTCGCCATCGGCTGGCTGAGGTCGGAGGTCCAGAACTGGTTGCTCAGCGCGGTAAAGAGCAGCGGCGCGGTCTCGCCCGAGATGCGCGCCACGGCCAGCAGGATGCCCGTGACCACGCCGGCGCGGGCAGCGCGCAGCGTGATGCTGGCGATCACCTTCCACTTCGGCGCGCCCAGCGCGTAGGCGGCCTCGCGCAGCGCCGGCGGGATGAGCTGCAGCATGTTCTCGGTGGTGCGGATCACCACCGGAATGACGATGAGTGCCAGCGCCATCGCGCCCGCCCAGCCGGAGAAGGACTTGAAGCGCGACACCACCACGGTGTAGACGAACAGGCCCACCACGATGGAGGGCGCCGACAGCAGGATGTCGTTGACGAAGCGGGTCACCTCGGCCAGCGGGCCTTTGGTGTCGTACTCGGCCAGGTACACGCCGGCCATGATGCCGATCGGCGTGCCCACCAGGGTGGCCAGCAGCACCATGAGGAACGAGCCGTAGATGGCGTTGGCCAGGCCCCCCTCCTCGTTGGGCGCCGGCGTCATCTGCGTGAAGGCGGCCACGCTCAGGCCGCCCAGGCCCAGGCGCAAGGTTTCCCAGAGGATCCAGGCCAGCCAGAACAGGCCAAAGGCCATGGCGCCCAGCGCCAGGGTGAGGGCGATCTGGTTGACCAGCTTGCGGCGGCCGAACTTGGCGGCGCGGTAATCGAAGGTGGAGGTGTTCACGACTTGGCTCCTTCGCGCTTGCGAAGCTGGATCAGCAGCAGCTTGGACAGCGACAGCACGACGAAGGTGATGAAAAACAGCACCAGCCCCAGGTAGATCAGCGAAGCCTGGTGCAGGCCCTCGCCGGCCTCGGCGAATTCATTGGCCAGGGCCGAAGTGATGCTGTTGGCCGCCTGGAACAGGCTGAGGGAGTCGAGCTGGTTGAAGTTACCGATCACGAAGGTGACCGCCATGGTCTCGCCCAGCGCTCGGCCCAGGCCCAGCATGATGCCGCCCACCACGCCCGACTTGGTGTAAGGCAGCACGACCTTGGAGACCACCTCCCAGGTGGTGCAGCCCAGGCCGTAGGCCGATTCCTTGAGCAGCTGCGGCGTGACCTCGAACACGTCGCGCATCACCGAGGCGATGAACGGGATGATCATGATCGCCAAGATGATGCCGGCCGACAAAATGCCGATGCCCACCGGCGGCCCGGAAAACAGCGTGCCCAGCACCGGCACGTTGCCAAAGGCACCCTGCAGCGGCTGCTGCACGTAGGTGGCCAGGATGGGCCCGAACACCAGCAGACCCCACATGCCATAGACGATGGACGGCACCGCCGCCAGCAACTCGATGGCCGTGCCCAGCGGGCGCTTGAGCCAGCTGGGCGAGAGTTCGGTGAGGAAGATCGCAATGCCAAAGCTCACGGGGACCGCGATCAGCAGCGCGATCAGGGACGTGGAAATCGTCCCGTAGATCATGACCAGGCCGCCGTATTCGTTCTTGACCGGGTCCCAGACAGCGTTCGTCAGAAACCCGAGCCCGTATCTTTCGATGGCCGGCCAGGCACCCACCACCAAGGAGGCCAGGATGCCGGCCAACAGCGTCAGGGTGATCAGCACGCCAGCCTTGGCCGCCCAGGCGAACAGGCGGTCGGCCCAGGGGTTGCGGACTTGGAGGGGTTCGGGAGAGGGCTGTTTCATGTCGCGTCCAGCGGATCGGACCGACAGGTCAACGGGGGCCGGTCCGGCCGAAAGTGTAGAGGACACGCGCTTGATCTCCGTCTTGGAAAAGAACGGGAATCGCCGAAGCGATTCCCGTGAGTCAGCTCAGGTGAAGATCAATCACTTGAAGGCGATGGGCTTGCCGCCTGCGTCGCGGATCTGGCTCCACGAACGCTCGATGGCCTGCTTGACCGAGACGGGCATGGGCACGTAGTCCAGCTCTTCGGCGGTCTTGTCGCCGTTCTTGTAGGCCCAGTCCATGAACTTGAGCACGGCGGCAGCCTGGGCGGGCTTGTCCTGGGCCTTGTGCATGAGGATGAAGGTCGCGCCGGTGATGGGCCAGGAATCGCGGCCGGGCTGCTCGGTCAGGATCTGGTAGAAGCTCTTGGCCCAGTCGGCCCCGGCGGCGGCGGCCTTGAAGGTCAGGTCGTCGGGTGCCACGAAGTTGCCGGCGGCGTTCTTCATCAGCGCGAAGTTCATCTTGTTCTGCTTGACGTAGGCGTACTCCACGTAGCCGATGGAGTTCGGCAGGCGCCCCACGAAGGCGGCCACGCCCTCGTTGCCCTTGCCGCCGGTGCCCACGGGCCAGTTCACGGCCGTGCCCTCACCCACCTTGGCCTTCCACTCGGCGTTGACCTTGCTCAGGTAGTTGGTGAAGATGAAGCTGGTGCCCGAGCCGTCGGCGCGGCGCACGGGGGCAATCGCGGCGTCAGGCAGGTTCAGGCTGGGGTTCAGGGCCTTGATGGCCGGGTCGTTCCACTTGGTGATCTTGCCCAGGTAGATGTCGCCCAGCACCTGGCCGTCCAGGCGGAGCTGGCCGGGCTGCACGCCCTGGATGTTGACCACCGGCACCACACCACCGATCACGGTGGGGAACTGCACCAAGCCCTTGGTGTTCAGGTCGGCGTCGGTCAGGGGGGCGTCGGAGGCGCCGAAGTCCACGGTCTTGGCCTCGATCTGGCGAAGGCCGGCGCTGGAGCCCACGGACTGGTAGTTCACCTTCTGGCCGGTGGCGCGGTTGTAGTCGGCGGCCCACTTGGAGTACAGGGGGGCGGGAAAGGAGGCGCCGGCGCCGGTCACGTCCTGGGCGTGAACTGCGGTGGCACCCAAGGCCAGGGCCGTGCCCAGCAACCAGGCACCAACTTGTCCCACGGGACGGAATTCGATCGATTTCATGGAATCACCTTTCAGGGTTGATGAGGACGCCGCCAGGGGGCGGCTTGCAGGAGACGTGACAAACTGTAGAGGGCCTGTGTGACAGACTGGTGACAGCCCGACGCCGCGCAGGGCATCGTCATGAAAGCGTCACAGAAATGCCGTCCAGCCGCCATACGATGCTTGGAGCGGCCCGCACATTCTTTCAATACTTTCAACCTCACCACCTCATGCAAGACGGCACCCGACTGGCCGCCGTGGACTTGGGCTCCAACAGCTTTCGGCTGGAAATCGGCCGCCTGGACCACGGCATCATCCACCGCACCGAATACCTCAAGGAAACGGTGCGCCAGGGCGGCGGCCTCGATGCGCGGGGCCACCTGAGCGAGGAGGCCATGCAGCGCGGCTGGGAGTGCCTGGCGCGCTTTGGTGAGCGGCTGGCGGGCTTCAGCAAGCCTCAGGTGCGGGCCGTGGCCACGCAGACGCTGCGTGAGGCCCGCAACCGCGACGTGTTCCTCAGCCGGGCCAGGGAATTGCTCGGCTTTCCGATCGACGTCATCCCCGGCCGGGAGGAAGCGCGGCTGATCTACCAGGGCGTGGCCCACCTGCTG
>CAYVGD010000068.1:0-11221 GCA_964450095.1 uncultured Polaromonas sp. | reverse complement strand
TCCGAGATGATCGGCGCGGTGCGCGGCATCGACCCCACCACCGGCCACTACTACGACGACACCAAGCGCTACATCGAGGCCAGCACCATCCTCTCGGCCGACGACAAGCACCAGATCTACGAAGGCAACACCCGCCGCGTGTTCTCGCGCCTGGACGCCCGCCTGAAGGCCGCCGGCCGTTGAATCCCGTGCAGGCGCCCCGCCCAGGCCGGTTCGCGGCGTCGAACCAGCGCCTCCTGCACGCCACGAACCGTCCAGAGGACGGGGCTCCTGCCGACTGCAAAACTTCCTGAAGGAAAAAACATGTACGAACTTGGTGTCGTTCACCGCAACATCCAGCGCGCCGACCGCGCCACCGCCGACGCGCTGGCCGCGCTCGGCTCGGCCACCGTCCACGAGGCCATGGGCCGCGTGGGCCTGCTCAAGCCCTACATGCGCCCCATCTACCCGGGCGCGCAGGTCTCGGGCACGGCCGTGACCGTGCTGCTGCACCCCGGTGACAACTGGATGATGCATGTGGTGGCCGAGCAGATCCAGCCCGGCGACATCGTGGTGGCCGCGATCACAGCCGAGTGCACCGACGGCTATTTCGGCGACCTTTTGGCCACGAGCTTCCAGGCCCGCGGCGCGCGTGCGCTCGTCATCGATGCCGGCGTGCGCGACGTCAAGGAACTGCAGAAGATGCAGTTCCCCGTGTGGAGCAAAGCCATCTCCAGCAAGGGCACCATCAAGGCCACGCTGGGCTCGGTGAACATCCCCGTGGTCTGCGCCGGCATGTGGGTGACCCCCGGCGACGTGATCGTGGCCGACGACGACGGCGTGGTCTGCGTGCCGCGCGCGATGGCCGCCAAGACGCTGCAAGCCGCCCAGGCCCGCGAGGCCAACGAGGGCGAAAAGCGCGCCAAGCTCGCCGCCGGCGTGCTGGGCCTGGACATGTACAAGATGCGCGAGCCCCTGGAAAAAGTCGGCCTGCGCTACATCGACTGAACGCAGCACACCATGAGCAAACCCACCACTGGCGACTTCACCAAGACCTCGGGCTGGCTGGACTGGTACACCGGTCCGTCCAAGCCGCGTTTCCAGCTGCCCCCGGGCGCGGTCGACGCGCACTGCCACGTCTTCGGCCCCGGCGCCGAGTTCCCCTACGCGCCCGAGCGCAAGTACACGCCCTGCGACGCCAGCAAGGCGCAGCTCTTTGCACTGCGCGACCACCTGGGCTTTGCGCGCAACGTGATCGTGCAGGCCACCTGCCACGGCGCCGACAACCGCGCCATGGCCGATGCGTGCCTGGCCTCAGGCGGCAAGGCGCGCGGCGTGGCCACCGTCAAGCGCTCGGTGACCGACGAGGAACTGCAGGCCCTGCACGCCGCCGGCGTGCGCGGGGTGCGCTTCAACTTCGTCAAGCGCCTGGTGGACTTCACGCCCAAGGACGAGCTCATGGAGATCGCCGGGCGCATCGCCCAGCTCGGCTGGCACGTGGTCATCTACTTCGAGGCGGTGGACCTGCCCGAGCTGTGGGACTTCTTCACGAGCCTGCCCACCACCGTGGTGGTCGACCACATGGGCCGCCCCGACGTGAGCAAGCCCATCGATGGCCCCGAGTTCGAGCTGTTCTTGAAGTTCATGCGCGAGCATTCGAACGTGTGGAGCAAGGTCAGCTGTCCCGAGCGCTTGTCCCTCTCCGGCCCCAAGGCGCTGGATGGGGAGCAAAATGCGTACCGCGACGTGGTGCCGTTTGCCCGCCGCGTGGTGGAGGAATTCCCCGACCGCGTGCTCTGGGGCACCGACTGGCCGCACCCCAACCTCAAGGACCACATGCCCGACGACGGCCTGCTGGTGGACTTCATCCCGCACATCGCCCCCACCGCCGAGCTGCAGAAAAAGCTGCTGGTGGACAACCCCATGCGCCTGTACTGGCCCGAGGAACTCTGACATGGCACTCGACAAACCCTACAAGGACGTGCCCGGCACCGTCATTTTCGATGCCGAGCAAAGCCGCAAAGGCTACTGGCTCAACCAGTTCTGCATGAGCCTGATGAAAGCCGAGAACCGCGAGAAGTTCAAGGCCGATGAGCGCGCCTACCTCGACGGGTGGTCGATGACCGAAGAGCAGAAGCAGGCCGTGCTGGACCGCGACCTCAACCGCTGCATCTCGCTGGGCGGCAACATCTACTTCCTGGCCAAGATCGGCGCGACCGACGGCAAGAGCTTCCAGCAGATGGCCGGCTCCATGACCGGCATGACCGAGCAGGAGTACCGCGACATGATGATCCGGGGCGGCCGCTCGGCCCAGGGCAACCGCTACCTCGGCGAGGACGGCGACGCCCAACCCCACCGCCAGCCGCAAGGCGCCGCTGGCAAGCAACAAGGAGCCTGACATGGCACGCATCACCGCCTCTGTGTTCACCTCCCATGTGCCCGCCATCGGCGCGGCCCTGGACCTGCACAAGACCCACGAGGACTACTGGAAGCCCGTCTTTGCCGGCTACGAGTTTTCCAAGCAGTGGATGAAGGACAACAAGCCCGACGCCATCATCCTGGTCTTCAATGACCACGCCACGGCCTTCAGCCTGGAGATGATCCCGACGTTTGCCATCGGCACGGCCGCCGAGTACCAGCCCGCCGACGAGGGCTGGGGCCCGCGCCCCGTGCCCAAGGTCATGGGCCACCCCCAGCTCGCCTCGCACATCGCACAGAGCGTGATCCAGCAGGACTTTGACCTCACCATCGTCAACAAGATGGATGTGGACCACGGCCTGACCGTGCCGCTGTCGCTGATGTGCGGCGAGCTCGACCCCGCCAAGGACGCCTGGCCCTGCCCCGTCATTCCCTTCGCGGTGAACGTGGTGCAGTACCCCGTGCCCAGCGGCATGCGCTGCTTCAAGCTCGGCCAGGCGATCCGCCGCGCCGTCGAGAGCTACGACGAAGACCTGAACGTGCACATCTGGGGCACGGGCGGCATGAGCCACCAGTTGCAGGGCGCCCGCGCGGGCCTGATCAACCGCGAGTGGGACAACAACTGGCTGGACAAGATGATCAACGACCCGGTGGCCTGTGCGCAGACCCCGCACATCGACTACGTGCGCGAGGCCGGCAGCGAAGGCATTGAGCTGGTGATGTGGCTGATCGCCCGCGGTGCCATGTCCGACGTGAGCAACGGGCAAGTCACCGGCCCCGCGCCGAAGGTCAAGCACCGCTTTTATCACGTGCCCGCATCGAACACCGCCGTCGGCCACGCCATCCTCGAGAACGCCTGAAACACAACCCCCACGCATTGACCATGACCATCAAAGTCGCACTCGCCGGCGCCGGCGCCTTCGGCATCAAGCACCTGGACGGCATCAAGAACATCGACGGCGTCGAAGTCGTCTCCCTGATCAGCCGCGATCTGGCCAAGACCCAGGAAGTGGCCGACAAATACGGCATCCGGCATGTCACCACCGACCTGGCCGAATCGCTCAAGATCAAGGAAGTGGACGCCGTCATCCTCTGCACCCCCACGCAGATGCACGCCTCGCAGGCCAAGGCCTGCATGGAGGCCGGCAAGCACGTGCAGGTGGAGATTCCGCTGTGCGACATCCTCAGCGAAGGCCAGGAGGTGCTGGCGCTGCAGAAGCAGACGGGCCGGGTGGCCATGTGCGGCCACACCCGCCGCTTCAACCCCAGCCACCAGTTCGTGAACAAGAAGATCCGGGCCGGCGAATTCAACATCCAGCAGATGGATGTGCAGACCTACTTCTTCCGCCGCACCAACATGAACGCGCTGGGCCAGCCCCGCAGCTGGACCGACCACCTGCTGTGGCACCACGCCGCCCACACGGTGGACCTGTTCGCCTACCAGGCCGGCAGCCCCATCGTCAAAGCCAACGCCATCCAGGGCCCCATCCACCCGGTGCTGGGCATCGCGATGGACATGAGCATCCAGCTCAAGGCGGCCAACGGCGCCATCTGCACGCTCAGCCTCTCGTTCAACAACGACGGCCCGCTGGGCACGTTCTTCCGCTACATCGGCGACAGCGCGACCTACATCGCGCGCTACGACGACCTGTTCAGCGGCAAGGAAGAAAAGATCGACGTCTCGCAGGTGGACGTGTCCATGAACGGCATCGAGCTGCAGGACCGCGAATTCTTCGCCGCCATCCGCGAAGGCCGCGAGCCCAATGCCTCCGTGGCCCAGGTGCTGCCCTGCTACGAGGTGCTGCACCAGCTGGAGCAGCAGCTCAAGGACTGACCCACCCCCTTCAGGCGCCTGGCGCCTGAAGAAGACACCCCCGCGCGGCACCGGCCTGGCCGGATTCGCAGCGCCTTCGGCTCCGGCCTTTCCTGGCTGGGGTCGTTTTCGTTTCAGGAGCCCACGCCATGCAACAACGCCAACTCGGCCCCTTCAGCGTCAGCGCCATCGGCCTGGGTTGCATGAACATCTGCCACGCCTACGGCTCGCCCATCTCCGAGGGCGAGGCCGAGCGCCTGCTGCTGGCCGCACTCGATGCGGGCGTGACCCACTTCGACACCGCCGCGCTCTATGGGTTCGGTGCGAGCGAGACCCTGGTGGGCAAGTTCCTCTCCAGGCACCGCTCCAGGTTCACGCTGGCCAGCAAGTGCGGCATGACCGGCGTGCCCAACCCGCAGGGCGTGAAGGTGCGGGTGATCGACGGGCGTCCCGCCACGCTCAAGGCCACCTGCGAGGAGGCCTTGAAGCGCCTGCAGACGGACGTCATCGACCTGTACTACCTGCACCGCTGGGACAAGGCCGTGCCCATCGAGGACAGCGTGGGCGCGCTGGCCGACCTGGTGCGCGAGGGCAAGATCCGCAGCATCGGTCTGTCGGAGGTCTCGGCCGACACGCTGCGCCGCGCGCACGCGGTGCACCCGATCGCGGCGCTGCAGACCGAGTATTCGCTGTGGACCCGCAACCCCGAGATCGCGGTGCTCCAGGCCTGCCGCGAGCTGGGCACCAGCTTCGTGGCCTTCAGCCCCGTGGCGCGGGGCTTCCTGTGCGGGCCGCTCGATGCGGCGGCTTTCGACGCCAAGGACATCCGCCGTGCCATGCCGCGCTTCTCGCCCGAGAACCACGCCCGCAACCAGGCGCTGCTGCCGGCCTACCACGCCATCGCCGCCGAGGTGGGCTGCACGCCCGCGCAGCTGGCGCTGGCCTGGCTCCTGCACCAGGGCCCGGACATCCTGCCCATCCCGGGCACGCGCAGCGTGGAACACCTGATGGACAACCTGGGCGCAGCGGGCGTGCGGCTGTCGTCCGACGTGCTGCATCGCCTGCAGGCGCTGATCAACCCGCAGACCGTCCACGGCAGCCGCTACAACGAGCAGGGCAACAGCGAGGTGGACACCGAGGTGTTCTGACCGGCCCCCGGCCTACACTCGCCGCATGGCCAAGGACAAGACCCACTACAGCTGCAGCGAATGTGGCGGCAGCACGCCCAAGTGGCTGGGCAAGTGCCCGCACTGCGGCGCCTGGAACAGCCTGGTCGAAAGCGCGCCCGAAGGCGCCGGCAAGAACCGATTCGCCGGCCGGCCGGGCCTGGCGCCTTCTTCGGAGATCAAGGCGCTGTCCGACATCGAGGCCAGCGACTTCGAGCGCACCCCCACCGGCCACGAGGAGCTGGACCGCGTGCTGGGCGGCGGCATCGTCGAAGGCGGCGTGGTGCTGATCGGGGGCGACCCGGGCATCGGCAAGTCCACGCTGCTGCTGCAGGCGCTCGATTCGTTGCAGCGCCAGGGCCAGCGCACGCTCTACATCACCGGCGAGGAAAGCGGCGCGCAGGTGGCGCTGCGCGCGCGCAGGCTGGGCATCGAAGGCTCGCAGGTGCAGGTGCTGGCCGAGACGCAGCTGGAAAAAATGCTGGCCACGCTGCAGGCCGAGCAGCCGTCGGTGGCCGTGATCGATTCCATCCAGACGGTGTATTCCGACCAGCTCACCTCCGCCCCCGGCTCGGTGGCGCAGGTGCGCGAATGCGCAGCGCACCTCACGCGCGCGGCCAAGAGCGACGGCGTGAGCATCATCCTCGTGGGCCACGTCACCAAGGAAGGGGCGCTCGCGGGCCCGCGCGTGCTCGAGCACATGGTCGACACGGTGCTTTACTTCGAGGGCGACACGCACTCGAGCTTCCGGCTGGTGCGCGCCATCAAGAACCGCTTCGGCGCGGTCAATGAAATCGGCGTGTTCGCCATGACCGAAAAAGGCCTCAAGGGTGTGAGCAACCCCAGCGCCATCTTTTTGTCGCAGCACACCGAGCCCGTGCCGGGCAGCTGCGTGATGGTCACGCTCGAGGGTTCGCGGCCGCTCTTGGTGGAGATCCAGGCGCTGGTCGACTCCGGCGGCCCCAGCCCCCGGCGCCTGTCGGTGGGCCTGGACCGCGACCGCCTGGCCATGCTCCTGGCCGTGCTGCACCGGCATGCGGGCGTGGCCTGCGCCGACCAGGACGTGTTCGTCAACGCCGTGGGCGGGGTGCGCATCGGCGAGCCGGCCGCGGACCTGGCCGTGATGCTGGCCATTGCTTCCTCGCTGCGGGCCCGGCCCTTGCCCAAGGGCTTCATTGCCTTCGGCGAGGTGGGCCTGGCCGGCGAGGTGCGGCCCGCGCCGCGCGGCCAGGAGCGCCTGAAGGAGGCGGCCAAGCTCGGCTTTTCCGTGGCCGTGGTGCCCAAGGCCAATGCGCCCAAGAAACCCATCGAGGGCCTGACCATCCACCCTGTGGAGCGGGTGGAGCAGGCGCTGGAAGTCTTCCGCAGCCTCACCTGAAGAAAGAGCACCGCCCCGATGAGTTCCACCGCCACCGCGCCTGAAGGCCTGCAACTGGCCGCCGGCGTGGGCTTTGCGCTGGCCGCCGGCCTGGCCTGGGGCCTGGTGTTCGTGGCGCCCGTGCTGCTGCCCGACTATCCCCCCGCCATGCTGACCTTCGGGCGCTACCTGGCCTTCGGGCTGATCGCGCTGCCCCTGGCCTGGCGGGACCGCCGCGCGCTCGCCGGGCTCTCCCGCGCCGACTGGCTGGAGGCGCTCAAGCTCGCCGCCGTGGGCAACGTGCTGTACTACCTGGCCCTGTCCTCGTCCATCCAGCTGGCGGGCGTGCCGCTGCCCACCGTCATCATCGGCACCTTGCCCGTGGTGATCGCGGTCTGCGCCAACCTGTCCAGGCGCGAGCTGGCCTGGCGGCGCCTGGCGCTGCCGCTGGTGCTCATTGCCGCCGGCATCGGGCTGGTCAACGTCTCGGAAATGGGGCGCATCGCGGCGGGCCAAGCCACCGCGGCCGGCCTGGGCCTGGGCGCGCTGCTGGCCGCGGCGGCCCTGGTGTGCTGGACCTGGTACCCGCTGCGCAATGCCGCCTGGGTGCAGCGCAACCCGCGCGTGGGCTCGGGCACCTGGGCCACGGCCCAGGGCATCGCCACGCTGCCGCTGGCGCTCGTCGGCATGGCCGTCTACCAGGTGGCCTCCGGCACGCTCGCAGGGGAGGCGCCACTGGGGCCGCGGCCGCTGGCCTACATCGGCCTGATGCTGGCCATCGGGCTCCTGGCCTCCTGGCTGGGCACGCTCTGCTGGAACCAGGCCAGCCGCCTGCTGCCCACCTCGCTCACCGGCCAGCTCATCGTGTTCGAGACCCTGGCGGCCCTGGCGTATGGCTTCATGCACCGCGGCTCGGCCCCCGACGCCTGGACCTGGGGCGGCATCGCCCTGCTGGTGGCCGGCGTGATGGCGGGCACCCGGGCATTCGCGCCGGCGCAGCCGGCGTCCTGAGCGGCCGCCCCGGCGGCTTTTGCCTCAAGCCGCTTGCCTAAGGATCAGCCGAAGGGCCTCTTCAGCGGTCTCTTCAATGGCCTCCCGGATGGCTTCTCGGACCTGCCCTTGGACGTGCCCTTGGACGTGCTCTTGGACGTGCGCGTCGGTGCCCGCCCCGATGTCTTTTTCGCTGCCCTTTCCCAACTCATCGCCCTGGCCGCTTGCTGGAGGGCCACTGAACCGGCCCTCCAGCCCGAGGGGCCACCGCCCGCAGGGGGTGGGCGGGCCGAGAAAGCTCATCAAATGGCACACAATTCCGGCTCCTTTTCATCCCACGGCGCCATTCCACATGCCCCAGCCTTCTGTCCTGCGCGCTGCCCGGCGCTGCCTTGCGGTCCCAGCCCTTGTCCTGCCTGGCTTGCTGCCTGTGGTGGTGGCCGCCCAGGAGGCCGGCAAAGAGGACGCCTTGGCCCCCGCGCCGTCCCTGACCTGGTCGCTGACCGACGAGACCTGGCGCCTGCCCGGCGATGAGCGCATGGGCATGGCGGGCGGCCGGGTGCTGCTGGGGCTCAGTCCGCACTGGAAGGCGGGGGTGGCTTCGTACGGCGCGCTGCGCGGTGAGCGCGGCGGCTTCATCACCCTGGGCGTGGAAACCCAGGGCCGGTGGCCCGTGGGCGAGCGGCAGGACCTCACGGCTGGCCTGTTCGTGGGCGGTGGCGGCGGGCGCGACGGGCGCTCGCTGGCCGGTGGCGGCCTCATGGTGCGCACGGCCCTGGGCCTGGAGCAGCGGCTGGCCGGCGGCCACCGCGTGGGCCTGGGCGTCAGCCATGTGGACTTTCCCAATGGGCGCATCCAGAGCACCCAGCCCTACCTTTCGTACGCGTACGAGTTCCCCAGCCTTGTCTGGGGCGGCTGGCCCGAGCTGCCGGCCGCCACCGGCCGCGCCAGCCCGACCCTGCCCACGCGGGAGCAGGAGTTCGCGGTGGTTGCGCGCAATTACCGCTTCGACCCGGGCGCCGTGCAGGACAACGGCCTGCGCCCGCAGCACCCGACCCTGCAGCTGCTGGGTGCCCAGTGGACTTCCTACCTCGACGATCGCTGGTTCCTGCAACTGGCGGCCGATGGCGCCTCCGGCGGCCAGAGCGCCGGCTACATGCAGATCCTGGCCGGCGGCGGCCTGCGCCACCGGATCGGTGCGCGGCAGTCGCTGCGCCTTCATGCCAGCGCCGGGCCGGCCGGTGGCGGCGCCACCGACACCGGCGGGGGCCTGCTCACCGACTGGGGCCTGGGCTGGCAGTACCGGCTCACGGCTCGGCAGTCGCTCGAACTGTCCGTGGGCCGGGTGCAGGCGCCGGGCCGCAGTTTCCAGGCGCAGAGCGTGGGCGTGAAGCTGGTGCACCACCTCCAGCGGCCGCGCGACGTTCCGGCATCGCTGGGCGAAGCGGCGCTGGCGGGGTGGGATGCCGACCGCCTGCGCCTGCGGTTGGTGCAGCAAACCTACCGCGGCGCCAGCGCCGACTGGCGCTGCTGCTTCGCGCACCTGCCCGTGGACAACCTGGGCCTGCAGCTCGACCGTATGCTCGGCCCCCTGGACGCCACGCGCCAGTGGTTTCTCACTGGCCAGGGGATCGCTGCCTACCGGGGCGAGGCCGGGGCCTACATGACCGGGCTGGTGGGGGCCGGTGTGCGGCAAAAGCTCGCCCCGCGCTGGCATGCCGAGGGCGAGGCCCTGGTCGGCGCGGCCGGAGGCGGGGGCCTGCGGATGGGCGGCGGGCTGGTGGCCCAGGCCAACCTGGGCCTGGCCTACCAGCTCCAGCCCCAGCTGGCGCTGATGCTCACCGTCGGGCGCATGCACGCCCTGCGCGATGCGTTCAAGGCCGACGTGTTCGGCCTCAGCCTGAACTACCACTTCACCACGGTCGGCCAGGCACGCTGAAGGCCTGGCCTGGCCTGGCCCTGCCGGGCCATGCGCCCAGCCCAGCCCAGTCCAGTCCAGTCCAGTCCAGTCCAGTCCAGTCCAGTCCAGTCCAGATCCGGCCCAACTCCAACTCCAGATCCGGCTCAGCTCCGGCTCCAGTGCGGTGCGGTACGGGCGGTGCGCCCGGCGCGGCCTCAGCGCATCTTCTGGTCCATCTCCCGCGCCATCGCCAGGTGGCGCTGCACCACGGGCAGCATCTTGCCGGCCTGGGCCTTGAGCTCGGGGTCGCGGGCGGTCTGCTGCATCTTCATCAGCAGGTCCACCGTGCGGCGGTGGTCGTTCACACCGACCTGGCGGATGTACTGCCTGTCGAAGGTGTCGCCCGACAGGATGCGCAGGGCGGTGGCGATGGCCTTGTGCTGGAAGTCGGTTTCGGTGGGCAGGGTCATCTGTTTTTTCTGGCCCAACTGCTGCAGCTCCTGCAGCGCCCGGGTGTGGTCGTCGATCATCTGCTGCGCAAAGCTGCGCACCTGGGGGTTCTGCGTCTTCTCCAGCGCCAGGCGGCCGGTCTCGATCTCGGCCAGGCTGGCATGCACCAGGTCGTCCACCATCTCTCGGTCTTCTTCGGCGCCGCGCTGGCTGCGCTGGGCGCTGCCGGCCGAGCCTGAGGCGCTGCCGGAGCCCGCGGTGCCGCTGGCACCCGTGCCGCCCGTGGTGCCGGGCGAGCCGTAACCCTGGGCCCCGGCGGGCGTTGCCGAAGCCAGCACCGCCAGGCCCAGCAGGGTCGCCAGCGTCAGTCTCAGTGCCAGGGCGCGGCCGCCAGGTGTGGGGCCCGGCTGGGCCGGGAAAGTAGCGTGGTTCATGAGCGCAACTCCTGCAGGAAGTGGGTGGAAAGCCGGGGGCTCCAGGGAGGCCGCGCCGGTGGCGGCGCGCCCGAGCGACTCGCCCGACGGCCCCAAGCCGTGGCCGGACCTGGCGCAGTGTGGGCAGGCGCTGCGCGTCGCGCCTGCCGGAAAGCTGCATGCAGCGGCTGTAGGAGCGCGGCCCAGCCTGCGATCGGCGTCCGTGCTGCGGCGTGGCTTGGCCGCGGCGGCGGGTGCGGCCGCTGCGAGACAATCGGGGCCATGAATTTCCAACGCATCCTGGTGCCGGTCGCGGCGATCGCGGCCCTGGTGCTGGCCCACCGTTTTTATGGCTGGATGGGCGTGGCCGCCGCCGGCGGCATGCTGGTGATGTGGATGCTGCTGCACGTCACGCGGCTGATGCAGGTGCTCAAGCGCGCCTCCAACCGCCCCATCGGCTACGTGGACAGCGCCGTGATGCTCAACGTCCGGCTCAAGCCGGGCATGACGCTCATGCACGTGGTGGCCATGACCCGTGCCCTGGGCGAGTTGCGCAGCCCCGCCGACACCCAGCCCGAGGTCTACCGCTGGACCGACAGCAGCGAGTCCTGGGTGGAGTGCAGCTTCGTGCAGGGGCGCCTCGCCCAGCACCAGATGCACCGGCCCGCACCCGCAGACGATGTGCCCGGCCTGCCGCCAGCGGCCTAAAATGCCGAGCTTGTCCGGGCGCCCCGG
>CAYVGD010000067.1:0-11264 GCA_964450095.1 uncultured Polaromonas sp. | reverse complement strand
CTGGCCGATCATGCCGCTCTTGAAGGGCACGTGCATTTCCAGGCCCGGGCGGCCCGAGAAGTCGACCACCACCCGCGAAAGCGCCTCGTCCAGCGGCACGTAGGCGTGGCCGTAGCGGCGCAGGCCCTTCTTGTCGCCCAAGGCCTGGGCCAGGGCCTGGCCCAGGGTGATGCCCACGTCTTCGACCGTGTGGTGGCCGTCGATGTGCAGGTCGCCCTTGGCCTGGATGTCCAGGTCGATCAGCCCATGGCGGGCGATCTGGTCCAGCATGTGGTCGAAGAAGCCGATGCCCGTGTCCAGGCGCGACTGCCCGGTGCCGTCGAGGTTGAGCTTGACGGTGATCTGGGTCTCGGCGGTGGTGCGGCTCACCTCCGCGGTGCGGGGGGTGGCCGGGGCGATGGAGGTCATAGGCTTTGGGTGAGGGCTTGAAGCATCTGGCGGTTCTCGCCTTCGGTGCCGACGGTCAGGCGCAGGCAGTTGGCCAGCAGCGGGTGCATTTTAGAAACGTTTTTCACCAGCACACCCCGGGCCTTCATGCCTTCGAAGACCGCACCGGCGCGGTCCGCATCGCCTGAGATGCGGACGAGGACCATGTTGGCATCGCTCTTGAAAGCCTGCACGCCGGGAAGGGCCGCCAGCGCCGACAGCAGTTTGCCGCGCTCGGCCACCAAGTCGCGCGCCTGGGCGGCGAACACCTTCTGGTGCTCCAGGGCAAACAGCGCGCATTCGCAGTTGAGCACGCTCACGTTGTAGGGCGGGCGCACCTTGTCGATCTCGGCAACCAGCGCCTCTGGACCCATCATGTAGCCCAGGCGGATGCCCGCCAGGCCGAACTTGCTGAGCGTGCGCATGAGCAGCACGTGGCGGTGGCGGGCGATGCGATCGATGTAGCTGCGGCTGGCAAAGGGCTGGTAGGCCTCGTCCATGACCACCAGCCCGCCCACTGCGCCCACGGCCTCGACGACGGCCTCGATGGCCGCGTCGTCCCAGAGGTTGGCTGTGGGGTTGTTCGGGTACGCGAGGTAGGTGATGGCCGGCTTTTCGCGGGCGATCGCCTCCAGCATGGCCGGCAGGTCCAGCTCGAAGTCGGGCGCCAGCGGCACGCCTACGAAGCGCAGGCCCTGCAACTGCGCGCTCATGGCGTACATGACGAAGCCGGGCACGGGCGCCAGCACCGTGGCACCCGGCACGGCGCAGGCCAGGGCCAGCAAGGAAATCAGCTCGTCGGAGCCATTGCCCAGCATCAGCTCGAAGCCCTCGGGCATCTGGGCGTAGCCGGCCAGGGCGTGGCGCAGGTCGTTCACGCGCCCGTCGGGGTAGCGGTTGAGCGCCAGCGCCCCCAGGCGCCGGCCCAGCTCGGCCTGCAGGTCAGCCGAAAGGCGGTGGGGGTTTTCCATCGCATCGAGCTTGACCAGGCCGGCCGAGTCCTGGATGGCATAGGCATGCATGGACTGCACGTCGCGCCGGATGCGGGCAGCCAGTTCGGGGGCCAGGCTCATTGGGGCGTCCTCATGGGGGGCACGGGTTTGAGCCGCAGTTCGGCGGCACGCGCATGGGCCTGCAGGCCTTCGCCGTAGGCCAGTTCCGCGGCGGTGCGGCCCAGGGTCTGTGCGCCGGCCTCGCTCACCTCGATGAGGCTGGAGCGCTTTTGGAAGTCGTACACGCCCAGCGGGCTGGAAAAGCGCGCCGTGCCGCTGGTGGGCAGCACGTGGTTGGGCCCGGCGCAGTAGTCGCCCAGCGACTCGCTCGTGTAGGCGCCCATGAAGATGGCGCCGGCGTGCCTGAGCAGCGGCTCCCACCGGCCCGGCTCGCGGCTGGAGACCTCCAGGTGCTCGGGCGCGATGCGGTTGCTGATGGCGCAGGCCTCTTCCATGCTGCGCGTGTGAATGAGGGCGCCGCGGTCGTTCAGGCTCTTGGCGATGATGGCCGACCGCGGCATCTCGGGCAGCAGCCGGTCGATCGCCTGCTGCACCTGGGCGATGTAGGCGGCATCGGGGCAGAGCAGGATGCTTTGCGCCAGTTCGTCGTGCTCGGCCTGCGAGAACAGGTCCATGGCCACCCAGTCGGCCGGCGTCGTGCCGTCGGCCAGCACCAGAATTTCGGACGGCCCGGCGATCATGTCGATGCCCACCGTGCCGAACACGCGGCGCTTGGCTGCGGCCACGTAGGCGTTGCCCGGCCCGGTGATCTTGTCGACCTTGGGCACGGTCTGCGTGCCGTAGGCCAGGGCCGCCACGGCCTGCGCGCCGCCGATGGTGAAGGCGCGGCTCACGCCGGCCACGAAGGCCGCAGCCAGCACCAGGGGATTCTTCTCGCCACGGGGGGTGGGCACCACCATGAGGATTTCACCGACGCCGGCCACATGGGCGGGAATCGCGTTCATCAGCACCGAAGACGGGTAGGCCGCCTTGCCGCCGGGCACGTAGATGCCCACCCGGTCCAGCGGCGTGACCTTCTGGCCCAGGAGCGTGCCGTCTTGGTCGCGGTAGCTCCAGCTCTCTCCGGAGGCCTTTTTCTGGGCCTCGTGGTAGGCGCGCACGCGGGCGGCGGCCGACTGCAGCGCCTGGCGCTGCGCGGCGGGCAGGGATTCGAAGGCAACCTGGAGTTCGGCCTGGGTGAGCTCCAGCGGCTTCATGTCGGCCGCGGCCAGGCCATCGAAGCGCTGGGTGTATTCCAGCACCGCTGCGTCGCCCCGGGCCCTCACGTCGGCCAGGATGTCGGCCACGCGCTGCTCGATGGCGGCGTCGGTGTCGGCCGACCAGTGCAGGCGGGCCTGGAACCGGGCCTCGAAGTCGGCCTGGGCGGTGGACAGGTACAGGGGCTTGGCGGAGAGCGGCGCGTTCATGTGCTTGCCTTCAGGCCGGCTGGGCCACGGCGGCGGCCATGGCATCGATGATGTGGCGGATCGGCTCGCGCTTGAGCTTGAGCGCGGTCTGGTTGACCACCAGGCGCGAGCTGATGTCCATGATGGTCTCCACCTCCACGAGGTGGTTGGCCCTGAGCGTGCTGCCGGTGGACACCAGGTCCACGATGGCGTCGGCCAGGCCCGTGAGCGGGGCGAGCTCCATGCTGCCGTAGAGCTTGATCAGGTCCACGTGCACGCCCTTGGCGGCAAAGAAGTCGCGTGCGATCGCCACGTACTTGGTGGCCACTTTCAGGCGGGCGCCCTGGCGCACCGCGGCGGCGTAGTCGAACCCCTCGCGCACCGCCACGCTGATGCGGCACTTGGCGATCTGCAGGTCCAGCGGCTGGTACAGGCCCTCGGTGCCCGACTCCAGCAGCGTGTCCTTGCCCACCACGCCCAGGTCCGCGCCACCCTGCTGCACGTAGGTGGGCACGTCGGTGGCGCGCACCAGCACCACGCGCAGGTCGTCGCGGTTGGTGGCCAGGATGAGCTTGCGGGAGCGGTCCGGGTCGTCCAGGACCTCGATGCCGGCAGCGCGCAGCAGCGGCAGGGTGTCGTCGAATATGCGGCCCTTGGAGAGCGCCAGCGTGAGCATCACTGGATCCTTTCGATGTCCGCGCCCAGGCCGCGCAGCTTGATTTCCATGCGGTCATAGCCGCGGTCGAGGTGGTAGATGCGGTCCACCACGGTCTCGCCCTCGGCGACCAGGCCAGCGATCACGAGGCTGGCCGATGCCCGCAGGTCGGTGGCCATGACGGCTGCACCCGAGAGCTTTTCCACGCCTTCGATCAGCGCCACCTTGCCTTCGATCTGGACGTTGGCGCCCAGGCGCAGCATCTCGTTGACGTGCATGAAGCGATTTTCGAAGATGGTCTCGGTCACCTTGCTGGTGCCCTGCGCGATCACGTTGAGCGCCATGAACTGCGCCTGCATGTCGGTGGGAAAACCTGGGTATTCGGTGGTGCGGAAGGACTGCGCCTTCAGCCGTCCCGAGGCCTGGATGCGGATGCCCTCGCCCGCTGCGGTGACGACGGCGCCGGCCGCCTGCAGTTTCTCGATCACGGCGTCCAGGTGGTCGGCGCGGCCGCGCCGCAGCAGCACGTCGCCGCCCGTGGCCGCCACCGCGCACAGGAAGGTGCCGGCCTCGATGCGGTCGGCCACCACGGTGTGGCTGCCGCCGGCCAGGCGCTCGACGCCCTGGATGCGGATGCGGCTGGTGCCGTGGCCTTCGATGCGCGCGCCCATGGCGATCAGCATCTCGGCGAGGTCGGTGACTTCAGGCTCCTGCGCGGCGTTCTCCAGCAGGGTCTCGCCCTCGGCCAGGGCCGCGGCCATGAGGAAATTCTCAGTGCCGGTGACGGTGACCATGTCGGTGGTGATGCGCGCGCCCTTGAGCCGGCCGCGCGGTACGCGGGCGATCATGTAGCCGTGCTCCACCACGATCTCGGCGCCCATGGCCTGCAGGCCCTTGATGTGCTGGTCCACGGGACGAGAGCCGATGGCGCAGCCGCCGGGCAGCGACACCCGGGCGCGACCGAAGCGCGCCAGCAGCGGGCCCAGGGCCAGCACCGAGGCGCGCATGGTCTTGACCAGTTCGTAGGGCGCCTCGGGCTTGTCGAGCGCGCCGGCGTCCAGGCGCACCTGGGCCGGGTCCTCCGGGTTGCGCTCGGCGCTCACGCCCATGTTGCGGATCAGCTTGAGCATGGTGGCCACGTCCTGCAGCGCCGGCACGTTGTGCAGGGTCACGGGCTGGTAGGTCAGCAGCGCGGCGCACAGCTCGGGCAAGGCCGCGTTCTTGGCGCCGGAGACATCGACCGCGCCTTGCAGCCTGCGGCCGCCCCGGATGCGTAGCTTGTCCATGGCTCAGCCCTTCTGCGCCGCCCATTCGGCGGGCGTGAGCGTCTTCATGGAAAGTGCGTGCACCTCGTCGGTGTGCATGCGCTGGCCCAGCGTGGCATACACCTTCTGGTGGCGCTGGATGAGGCGCAGGCCCTCGAAGGCGCCGGAGACGATGATCGCCTGCCAGTGGCGGCCGTCACCGGAGACGTGCAGGTGCTGGCAGTCGAGACCGGCGGCAATGAGGGCTTGGAGTTCTTCAGAAGTCATGGCGGAATGCACGGGCGGCCGCAGCCGTCAGTGGCGGATCTTGTAGCCGGTCTTGAGCAGGTGCAGGGCGGCGGTGGCCACGGCCACCAGGGCCGTGGCGACGATGGCCAGGCTGACCCAGGGCGACACGTCGCTCACCCCGAAGAAGCCGTAGCGGAAACCGTCGATCATGTAGAAAAACGGATTGAGGTGACTGACCGCCTGCCAGAAGGCCGGCAGCGAGTGGATGGAGTAGAACACGCCGCTCAGGAACGTCATGGGCATGATGACGAAGTTCTGGAACACCGCCATCTGGTCGAACTTCTCGGCCCACAGGCCCGCGATCACACCGAGCGAGCCCAGGAGCGCCGCCCCCAGGAAGGCAAACGTCAAGGCCCACAGGGGATGCGCCAGGCCCGGCTGGCCGTAGAGGGCCGTGACCAGCAGCACGCCCAGTCCCACCACCATGCCGCGCAGCACCGAGGAGCCCACGTAGGCCAGGAACCAGTGCCAGTGCGACAGCGGCGTGAGCATCAGGAACACCAGGTTGCCCATGATCTTGCTCTGAACCAGGGACGAAGAGCTGTTGGCAAAGGCGTTCTGCAAAACGCTCATCATCACCAGGCCCGGCACGAGGAAGGCGCTGTAGCTGATGCGGTCGTACACCTTCACATGGTCTTCGAGCACATGGCCGAAGATCAGCATGTAGAGCAGCGCCGTCAGGATGGGCGCGCCCACCGTCTGGCCCGCGACCTTCCAAAAGCGCAGCACTTCCTTGTAAAGCAGGGTCTGCCAACCGCTGCTCACGCCCGCTTCCTTCATGACTGCACCGCCTCGGCCTGTGTCGGCTGCTGGGCGCCGCCCTGCCCGGCCATGACCTCGAGGAACACGTCCTCCAGGTCGGCCTTGCGGATCTCCACGTCCTCGGCCTGGAGGCCCGCCTGGCGCACTGCGGCCAGGTACTGCTCGATCTCGTGCGCGTCGTGCGCGGGGAACTGGACGATGCGGCCGGTCACCCGCGCCTTCTCAGCCAGCGCCGGCGGCAGGGGACGGTCGAGCTTGAAGCGCAGCACGTTCGACGAGGCGTTCCTGAGCAGGTCCGAGGTCGACGACAGCGCCACCATGCGGCCGTGCTTGAGCATGGCGATGCGGCTGCACAGCGCCTCAGCCTCCTCAAGGTAGTGCGTGGTCAGCAGCACGGTGCTGCCTTCGCGGTTGAGCCGCGCGATGAACTGCCACAGCGTCTGGCGCAGTTCCACGTCCACGCCGGCGGTCGGCTCGTCCAGCACGATGACCGGCGGCCTGTGCACCAGGGCCTGCGCGACGAGCACACGGCGCTTCATGCCGCCGGAGAGCTGGCGCATGTTGGCGCCGGCCTTGTCGGCCAGGCCCAGGCATTCCAGCAGTTCGTCGATCCAGGCATCGTTGCCGCGGATGCCGAAATAACCGGACTGGATGCGCAAGGTCTCGCGCACCGTGAAGAAGGGGTCGAACACCAGTTCCTGCGGCACCACGCCGAGTTGCCGGCGGGCCTGGGCGTAGTCGGTGAGCACGTCGTGCCCGTGCACGGTCACGCGGCCGGCGCTGGGGCGGGACAGGCCCGCCAGGATGCTGATGAGGCTGGTCTTGCCGGCGCCGTTGGGGCCCAGCAGGCCGAAGAATTCGCCGGGCTCGATGTCGAAGCTCACGCCGTCCAGGGCCTGCACGGGCGCACCGCCTCCGCGCGAACGATACAGCTTGGAGACGGATTGGAAGGAGACGGCTGGCATGGGAACCCGGCATTTTACGGCCGGGTCGCTGGCAGACCGCGGTGCAGGGGCTGGGTGGCCGGGGCGCGGCCGCGGATGAGCGGGGCGCCGCGACGCCCCGCAGGTTGCCGCTCAGGCTGCGGGCAGGAGCTCGGCCACCCCGTACAGGCCGGCCAGTTGCCGCAGGCGCGGTGGCATGCCTTGCACGGCCAGCGTCCAGCCCATGGCGACCGCGAAGCGGCGGCAGTCGAGCAGCACGGCCAGGGCCGAGGAGTCGAACTGGCGCAGGGCCGAGGCGTCGACCACCACCTCGGAGCTGGCACCGCCGCCCAGGCGCAGGGCCCGGCGCAGCGCCTCGGCACTTTGGTTGGCCTGGGTGTGGGTGAGCACCGCTGGCAGGCGCAGCTTCATGCTGGTCAGCCCTTGCGCGCGGTGGCGGCGTTGCCGGCCTTGTTGCGCTCGGCCAGGGCGGCGATCAGGCCATCGATGCCCTTGGCCGAGATTTCCTGGGCGAACTGGGTGCGGTAGGTTTCCACCAGCCACACGCCCAGCACGTTCAGGTCGTAGATGCGCCAGCCGTCCGGGCCCTTTTCCATGCGGTAGTCGAGTTGGATCGGGTCGCCCCGGCCCACCACCTCCGAGCGCACGATGACCTCGGTGTCGGTCGGGTTGGCACGCAGCGGCTTGACCGCGACGGTCTGGTCCTTGATCTGGCCCAGCGCTCCGGCGTAGGTGCGCACCAGCAAGGCCTTGAACTCGTCCTGGAGGCGCTTTTGCTGCTCGGGCGTGGCCTGGCGCCAGTTGCGGCCCACGGCCGAGGCGGTCATGCGGGTGAAGTTCACGTGCGGCATGATCTTGGTGTCCACGAAGGACATGACCCTGCGCAGGTCGCCGGACTGCACATCCTTGTCGGATTTGATGGTGTCCAGCACTTCGCTGGACAGGCGCTTGATGAGCTGGTCAGGGCCTTCGCCGGCCGACTGGGCCAGGGCATTGCCGCTGGCCAGCCAGAACAGGCCGGCCAGGCCCAGGACACCGAGGCGTGAAAAAAATCTGCGGTTCATGATGAGCTTGGATCAGAAGAGGCGGTAAAAGTTGCACGCCGGGTCGGGAGCATAGCGGGGCCGCACCGGCCCCGTTTCCCCTCAGGGTTTGGCCTGGGGCGCGGGACCACCCGGCCCAGCGCCGGCGGGCGTGGACGACTCGGGCAGGTCGTAGCGCTCCTCGGGCTCCTCCGGGCGCTGCGGCGCACCCCGGCGGCGCTGCAGGTAGGCGTCACGGATGAAGCTGTACTTGTCGAGCACCGCGCTGTCCATCACTTCAGTGGCCCCGAGCAGTGCAGCGCGTCGGTCAACGATGCGCACCACTGTCAGCGGAGCGCGCACCCCGCCCTCGGTGGCGTTGACCAGGTCGCCGCGCCAATCCAGAGGCAGCACGGCCGTGTCGCGCAGGGTGGACGGACCGAAAAGTGGCAGCATCACATAGGGGCCGGTGCCCAGGCCCCAGTGCCCCAGGGTCTGGCCAAAATCCTCGCGGCGGCGCGGGATGTCCATCTGCGAGGCCACGTCCATCACGCCCAGCAGGCCCACGGTGGTGTTGATGCCCACACGGGCCACACTCTGGCCGAACTCCAGCGGCTTGAGTTGCAGCAAGTTGTTCACGGCGGACCAGACGTCCGAGAGGTTGCCGAAGAAGTTGCTCACGCCGTTGCGCACCGGGTCAGGGAACACGGTGCGGTAGCCCTTGGCCAGGGGCTCGACCACCCTGGCGTCCAGCGCCTCGTTGAAGCGCAGCATCCGCCGGTTGTAGGGCTCCCAGGGGTCGCGCGGATCGCCGCCGGCCACGGTGGCGCAGCCGGCCAGGGCCAGTTGCAGCGCGCAAAGCGCCGCCAGCGCGACGCGCCGGCTGGCACCAAGGCCCAGAGCGCTCATGGCTTGCCGCCTTCGGCCGGTTTCGGCGCGGGCTCGGCCGCCTTGCTGTAGAGGAACTGGCTGATCAGGTTTTCCAGCACGACCGCCGACTGCGTGGTGGTGATCACGTCGCCCGAGGCCAGGTTCTTCTCGTCGCCGCCAGGCTCGATGCCCACGTACTGCTCGCCCAGCAGGCCGCTGGTGAGGATCTTGAGCGAGCTGTCCTTGGGAAACACGTAACGGCGCTCCATGCTCAGCCGCACACTGGCCTGGTAGCTCTTGTCGTCGAAGCTGATGGCCTCGACGCGGCCCACCACCACGCCAGCGCTCTTGACGGCTGCGCGCGGCTTGAGGCCGCCGATGTTGTCAAAACGTGCCACCACGGGGTAGGTGTCGTCCACCAGGCGAAAAGAGAGCAGGTTGGCGGCCTTGAGGGCCAGGAACAGCACGGCGAGGGCGCCCACGAGGACGAACAGGCCCACCCAGGGGTCTTTGCTGGAGCGTTGCATACAGGCTTTCTAGGGAGGATGGGCGGCGGTACCGGCCGGAACTGCGGGGCTGCAGCCTGCGGCGGCGTCGGCCGATCCCGATCAAATTTCACAGCATTTTCGCACGCGGGGCGAAACCGCCGCCGCGTGCAGGCCAGCCGCTCAGAGGCTGAACATGAGCGCGGTCAAAAGGAAATCCAGGCCCAGCACGGCCAAAGACGCCTGCACGACGGTGCGGGTGGTGGCGCGCGAGACGCCCTCGGGCGTGGCCTGGGCCTCAAAGCCCTGGTACAGGGCGATGAAGCTCACCGTCACACCGAAGACGAAGCTCTTGATGATGCCGTTGCCCACGTCGCGCCAGACGTCGACACCGCCCTGCATCTGGCTCCAGAAGGAGCCGGCATCCACGCCGATCATGACCACGCCCACCAGCCAGCCGCCCAGGATGCCCACCGCGCTGAACACCGCGGCCAGCAGCGGCATGGCGATGATGCCGCCCCAGAGCCTGGGCGCCAGGATGCGCCGGACCGGGTCCACCGCCATCATCTCCATGGCTGAAAGCTGTTCACCGGCCTTCATGAGGCCGATCTCGGCGGTCAGCGCGGTGCCGGCACGACCGGCAAACAGCAGCGCGGTGACCACCGGGCCGAGTTCGCGCACCAGGCTGAGCGCCACCAGCAGGCCCAGCGCCTCGGCGGAGCCATAACGCTGCAGCGTGTAGTAGCCCTGCAGGCCCAACACGAAGCCCACGAACAGGCCCGAGACCGTGATGATGGCCAGCGAGTGGTTGCCCAGGAAGAACACTTGGTCGCGCACCAGGCCGAAGCGCCGCAGCGCCGCGCCCGCCAGGGACACCAGTTGCAGGAACAAGCGCGTTGCATGGCCGACGTCGGCCAGCTTGCAGCGCAGGCCATGGCCCACGCGGGCCAGCAGCGACCACAGGTCCGGGCGCTTCATGGACGGCTCCTGCTGCGGCCCGCGGAGCCGGGGCCGAAGTCGGTGGCGGCGTCCAGCCCGGGATAGTGAAAGCGCACCGGGCCCTGGCTCAGGGCGTTGACGAACTGGTGCACCAGGGGGTCCTCGGAATGGCGCACCTCGTCGGGCGTGCCCTGGGCTGCGATGCCGCCATTGGCCAGGATGATGACCCGGTCGGCGATGCGGAAGGTCTCCTCCAGGTCGTGGGAGACGATGATGCTGGTGATGCCCAGCGTGTCGTTGAGCTGGCGGATCAGCTGCGCCGCCGTGCCCAGGGAAATCGGGTCCAGGCCGGCAAAGGGCTCGTCATACATGATGAGCTCGGGGTCCAGCGCGATCGCGCGGGCCAGCGCCACGCGGCGGGCCATGCCGCCCGAGATCTGCGAGGGCATCAGCTCGCGCGCGCCGCGCAGGCCCACGGCGTCCAGCTTCATGAGCACGATGTCGCGGATGAGTTCCTCCGACAGCGGCGTGTGCTCGCGCAGCGGGAACGCCACGTTGTCGAAGACGTTCAGGTCGGTGAAGAGCGCCCCGAACTGAAACAGCATGCCCATGCGCCTGCGCGTGGCGTAGAGCCCTGCCGAATCGAGCCGACCCACGTCCTGGCCGTCGAACACCACCTGCCCGCCGGTGGCGCGCTGCTGGCCGCCGATCAGGCGCAGCACCGTGGTCTTGCCGCCGCCGGAGGCGCCCATGAGTGCGGTGACCTTGCCGCGCGGCACGCACAGGTTCACCCGCTCGAGGATGGCGCGGGGCGTGTCGCTGCCCGGGTAGGCAAAGCTCACCTCCCGGAATTCGACGAGGCACTCAGACGGTGTGGAGGAATCGGACATGGAAAAAAGAAAAAAGCCGGCCCCGAGGCGAGGCCGGCTTTGTGGGGGACCGTCATCATAACGGCCAGCATCGGGCAGGCCCGGGCGCTGCGGAGGAAGCCCGCCACGTCCGGGGACGGGCCTCAGCGCGGCAGGTCGGAGTAGCCCATGAGGAACTCGTCCACCGCCCGCGCGGCCTGGCGGCCTTCGCGGATGGCCCACACCACCAGCGACTGGCCGCGGCGCATGTCGCCGGCGGCGAACACCTTGGGCACGTTGGTGGTGTAGCCGCCGATGAACTCGGTGGAGGCCTTGGCGTTGCCGCGGCCGTCTTTTTCGAC
>CAYVGD010000066.1:0-11314 GCA_964450095.1 uncultured Polaromonas sp. | reverse complement strand
GGGTGAGCTTGACCTCACCCCAGGCCGTGGCCACGGCGCCGGTGTTGTCGATGGCCACCTTGAAAGGCAGCTGCCGGGTTTCCTTGAAGTTCACCACGTAGGCCGGCGGGTCGTAGCTCATGGCCACGGCCAGGGTCTCGTAGCCGCGCGGGTTGAACTTCTGGTGCGTCTGCACCAGTTCAGGCATCTCGGCCACGCAGGTCACGCAGCTGGTGGCCCAGAAGTTCACCAGCAGCACCCGGCCCTTGAGTTCGCTGGTCGAGGTCTTGCTGCCGTCGAGCAACACGAAGGTGGTCTCGGGCGCGGCGCGCTCGGTCGAGCAGCCGGCCGCCAGGGCCGCGGCGCCGGCAAGAAGCAGCAGGGCCGCACGGCGTGCAAGGGCAGGGGAGGCAAGACGCAGGGAAGGCATGGGAGTCAGTGTAGTGGCGCGAGGCATCCGGGGGTGGGCGGGGTTGGACGGGGCTCAGACGTGCGGATGATCAGATCACGCCAGCGGCCCGGAGTTCTGACAACGCTTCGGGCGATTGGTTCAGCAGCGTGCCCAGCACCTGCGCCGTGTGCTCGCCCAGCCGGGGCGGGGGCAGGCCGTCCCGCTCTGGGGAACGCACCGGCGTGGCGCTGAGCTTCAGGGGGCTGGCCACCAGCGGCAGGCCGTCGTGCACCGGGTGCGGCCAGTGCTGCACCATGCCGCGGGCGCGCACCTGCGGTTCGGCGAACACCTCGGCCAGGTTGTTGATCGGCCCGCAGGGCACCTGCGCCGCCTCGAGCGCCTGCAGCCAATCGGCTTTGCCGCGGGTCTTCATCAGCGCCTCCAGCCGGGGCACAAGGACACCCCGGTTCTCCACGCGGGAGCGGTTGAGCGCAAAGCGCGGGTCCCGGGCCAGCTCAGGCAGGCCCGCCACCTCGCAGAAGCGGGCGAACTGCCCGTCGTTGCCCACGGCCAGAATGATGTGCTCGCGGCCGCCGTCAGCGGCTGGGGCCACCTCGAACACCTGGTAGGGCACGATGTTCTGGTGTGCGTTGCCGGCGCGGCCGGGCACCTGGCCGCTGACCAGGTAGTTCGCGCCCAGGTTGGCCAGCATGGCCACCTGCGTGTCCAGCAGCGCCATGTCGATGTGCTGCCCCTCGCCGGTGCGCTCGGCATGGCGCAGCGCCGCCAGGATGGCCACGGTGGCGTACATGCCGGTCATCAGGTCGGCCACCGCCACCCCCACCTTCTGCGGACCGCCGCCCAGGTCGTCGCGTTCGCCGGTCACGCTCATCAGCCCGCCCATGCCCTGCACCGCGTAGTCGTAGCCGGCGCGCTGCGCACAGGGGCCGTCCTGGCCGAAGCCGGTGATCGAGCAGTACACCAGGCGGGGGTGGATGGCCTTCAGGCTGGCCCAGTCCAGGCCGTGGCGCGCCAGGTCGCCGACCTTGAAGTTCTCCACCAGCACGTCGCAGTGCAGCACCATCTCGCGCAGCAGCGCCTGGCCGCGCGGGTCGGCGAGGTTGCAGGTGACCGATTTCTTGTTGCGGTTGGCGCCCAGGTAATACGCGGCCTCGGCGGTGTCCCGCCCGCTGGCGTCCTTCAGGAAGGGTGGGCCCCAGCCCCGGGTGTCGTCGCCCTGGCCGGGGCGCTCGATCTTGATCACCTCGGCCCCCAGGTCGGCCAGGGTCTGCGTGCACCAGGGCCCGGCGAGCACGCGGGAGAGGTCGAGCACACGGATGCCTTGCAGCGAATTCATGCGCGGCATTGTGGCAAAGCCCGGCCCTGCGGCCCGCACCGCGCGGCGGTGACCCCGCAGCCCCTGGCGTTACATTCGCAGGCATGCGATTTCCTTTTCCTTGCCAGCTGCGCGCCGTGGTGCGTCCGCTGGCCGCGCTGGCCCTGGTGGGCCTGGCCAGCGCCTGCAGCCCCAGCCTGAACTGGCGCAAGGTCCAGGTGGACAACGCGCCCCTGACCCTGCTGCTGCCCTGCAAGCCCGACCGCGCCGAGCGGCCCGTGCCGCTGGGCGGGCGCAACACCACCTTGTCGATGGTCGGCTGCGAGGCCGAGGGCGCGACCTTCGCCCTGGCGGTGGCCGACATCGGCGATGCCGCCCAGGCCGGCCCGGTGCTGGCGCAGTGGCAGCAGCTGACCCTGGCGCACATGCGCTCCACAAGCGCGCCGTCGCAGGCGCCGGCCGTGCTGCGCGGCGCGGACGCGCAGCCTGCACCGGTGCGCATCCGCGCGCTGGGCCAGCAGGCCGACGGCCGGCCGGTGGAGAGCCAGGCGCTGTATTTCGCACGCGGCTCGCAGCTGTTCCAGGCGGTGATCTATGCGCCCCGCATCTCTGCCGAAATGGCCGACACCTTCTTTGAAGGCCTGGCCCTGCCATGAGCCGGGCTGGTGCGGCCACGGCCGCGATGCCGTCCCCGCAGGCGCCGGGCGTGCTGCCGCTGCGCAGCAGCGTGCTGGTCTTCCTGGCCTTCGCGCTGGGTTACTTCAGCTCGGCGGTGGTGCGCGCGGTCACGGCCACGCTTTCACCGGTGCTGACCGCCGAATTCGGGCTGGACGCGTCCGACCTGGGGCTGCTGGCTGGGGGCTTTTTCCTGGGCTTTGCCAGCACGCAGCTGCCGCTGGGCACCTGGCTGGACCGGCTGGGGCCCAAGCGCGTGGTGCTGGTCTTCATGGCGCTGGCGGTGCTGGCCTGCCTGGCGTTTTCCCTGGCCGACAGCTTCGGCACCTTGCTGCTGGGGCGGGTGCTGATGGGCATGGGCCTGTCGGCCTGCCTGATGGCGCCGCTGACGGGCTTTCGCCGCTGGTACGAGCCGGGGCAGATGCTGCGCGCCAACTCCTGGATGCTGATGACCGGCTCGCTGGGCATGGTGGCCTCGACCCTGCCCGTGCAGTGGCTGCTGCCGCTGACCGGCTGGCGGCCGCTGTTCTGGATCATGGCGGCGCTGATCGCGCTGGCCATGCTGCTGATTGCGCGCTGGGTGCCGGCCTGGCCCGCGCCTGCCGCGCCGGTGGCCGGCGAGGCGTCTGGCTACGGCCCCATCCTGCGCAGCCGCGCCTTCGCCTGCCTGGTGCCGCTGGCGCTGTTCAACTACGGCGGCATGGTGGGGCTGCAGACACTGTGGGCCGGCCCCTGGCTCACGCGGGTCGCGGGCCTGGCCCCCGCGGAGGCCGCGCAGGGCCTGTTCTTTTTGAACCTCTCCATGCTGGGCGCCTTCTGGGCCTGGGGCTGGGCCACGCCGGCGCTCATGCGCCGCGGCTGGCACGTGGACCGGCTGATCGCCTGGGGCACGCCCCTGTCGCTGGTGGCGCTGGCGGCGAACATCGCGCTCGGGGCGGACACCGGCTGGCCGGGCTGGGCGCTCTTTTGCGTGCTCTCCACGGTCATCTCGCTGGCCCAGCCGGCCCTGGGCATGAAGTTCCCGGCCTCGCAGGCCGGGCGGGCGCTGTCGGCCTACAACCTGGTGATCTTCCTGGGCATCTTCCTCATGCAGTGGTGCATCGGCCTGCTGATCGACGCCGGCCGCGCTCGCGGCCTGGACGAGGTGCCCAGCTTCCAGCTGGCCTTCGCCGTCTACCTGGCCAGCTGCGTGCTCGGCTATGCCTTCTTCCTGCGCACCCGCGCCGATAATCCCCGGCCATGAATGGCATCCTCCTGATCGCGCACGCCCCCTTGGCTTCGGCCCTGCGCCAATGCGTGGCGCATGTGTTCAGCGATGCTGCGCCCGGCCTGGCGGCGCTGGACGTGCAGCCCAACACGCCCCCGGAAGAAACGCTCGCGCAGGCGCGCATCCTGATGCAGCAGTTCGGCGGCGGCCCCGTGCTGGTGCTCACCGACCTGTTCGGTGCCACGCCCTGCAACGTGGCGCAAAAGCTCGTGGAAGGCAGCCCCAGCCGGCTGCTGGCGGGCCTGAACCTGCCCATGCTGCTGCGCGCCGTCTCCTACCGCCATGAGCCGCTGGAAAGCCTGGTGGCTCGTGCCCTGGCCGGCGCGGCGCAGGGCGTCATGCAGGTGGCCGCCGCCGCTCCCCAGAACCAGAACAACCGAAGCCATGATCAAGACCACCGCGACCATCAGCAATAAGCTGGGCCTGCATGCCCGCGCCTCGGCCAAGCTCACCAAGCTGGCCGGCAGCTACCCCTGCGAGGTCTGGATGAGCCGGGGCGAGCGCCGGGTCAATGCCAAGAGCATCATGGGCGTGATGATGCTGGCCGCGGGCCTGGGCAGCACGGTGGAAATCGAGACCGATGGCACGCAGGAGCAGGAGGCCATGCAGGCGCTCCTGGGCCTGATCAACGACAAGTTCGGCGAGGGCGAATGACCTTTTCCATCCACGGACTGGCCGTCTCGCGCGGCATCGCCATCGGCCGTGCGGTGCTGGTGGCGTCCAGCCGCGCCAACGTGGCGCATTACTTCATCGAGCCGGACAAGGTGTCCGATGAGCTGCGCCGCATGCGCTCGGCGCGCAATGCCGTGGTCGAGGAAATCTCGCGCGTGCAGCGCGAGTTGCCCAAGGACGCGCCACCCGAGCTGGCGGCGCTCCTGGACGTGCACCTGATGCTGCTGCAGGACGAACAGCTGAGCACCGGCGTCAAGCACTGGATCGTGGACCGCCACTACAACGCCGAATGGGCGGTGACCACGCAGTACGAGGTGATCGCGCGCCAGTTCGACGAGATGGAGGACCCCTACCTGCGCGAGCGCAAGGCCGACCTCGAGCAGGTGACCGAGCGGCTTCTGCGCTACCTGCAGGGCGCGGGCTCGCCCGTGCAGCCGCCGCCGCCCTCGCGCCGCGCGCAGCAGGACCTGCTGCTGGGCGACGACGGCCTGGACGTGCCGCTGGTGCTGATCGCGCACGACATGTCGCCGGCGGACATGCTGCAGTTCAAGCAGAGCCTGTTCGCCGGCTTTGCCACCGACGTGGGCGGGCGCACCTCGCACACCGCCATCGTGGCGCGCAGCATGGACATCCCGGCGGTGGTGGGCGCGCGCAGCGCCAGCCAGCTCATCCAGCAGGACGACTGGGTGATCATCGACGGCGACGCGGGCGTGCTCATCGTCGATCCCTCGCCCATCATCCTGGCCGAATATGGCTTCAAGCAGCGCCAGGGTGAGCTCGAGCGCGAGCGGCTGAACCGCCTGCGCCACACCCCGGCCGTGACGCTGGACGGCCAGAAGGTGGAGCTGCTGGCCAACATCGAGCTGCCCGAGGACACCGCCGGCGCGGTGGCCGCCGGCGCCGTGGGCGTGGGGCTGTTCCGAAGCGAATTCCTCTTCATGGGGCGCGGCGGCGCCTTGCCCGACGAGGAAGAGCAGTACCAGGCCTACGTGCGCGCCATCGAAGGCATGCAGGGGCTGCCCGTGACCATCCGCACGGTGGACATCGGCTCGGACAAGCCGCTGGACCGCGGCGCGCGCCAGGAGACACACCTGAACCCCGCCCTGGGCCTGCGCGCCATCCGCTGGAGCCTGGCCGACCCGCCGATGTTCCTCACCCAGCTGCGCGCCATCCTGCGCGCGGCCGCGCACGGCCAGGTGAACCTGCTGGTGCCCATGCTGGCGCATGCCCGCGAGATCCGGCAGACGCTGTCGCTCATCGACCACGCCCGCGTGCAGCTGGACAACCGCGGGCTGGCCTGGGGCCCGGTGCAGCTGGGCGCCATGATCGAGGTGCCCGCCGCCGCGCTGATGGTCAAGACCTTCCTGCGGCACTTCGACTTCCTGTCGGTGGGCACCAACGACCTGATCCAGTACACCCTGGCGATCGATCGCGCCGACGAGGCGGTCGCGCACCTCTACGACCCCTGCCACCCGGCGGTGCTGCGGCTGCTGGCAGACACCATCGCCGAATGCCGCGCCCAGGGCAAGCCCGTGAGCGTGTGCGGCGAGATGGCGGGCGACGTGGGCATGACGCGACTGCTGCTGGGGCTGGGCCTGCGCTCGTTCTCCATGCACCCGACGCAGATCCTGGCGGTCAAGCAGCAGATCCTGCGCGCGGACACCGTCAAGCTCGAGGCCTGGGCGCAGCAGGTCATCGCCAGCGACGACCCGCAGCTGCTGCTGCAGGCCTCCTGATTGCCGCCTGCCTGACTGCAGCGCGCAAGTGCGCAGACAGGCAGGCCCTACCGCGGGATCTGGCGTGCAGATTCAATAACCCTGCGCCGGCTTCTCGGTACATTGCCATGACTTCGATTCCGAGAGGATGGGTCATGGAAATTCATGTCAACGGTCGTGCCATGCCGGTGCCCTCGCCCTGGCAGGACGAGTCTTTGCTGCATGTCCTGCGCGAGTCGCTGGGCCTGGTCGGCGCCAAATACGGCTGCGGCGCGGGCCTTTGCGGTGCCTGCACCGTGCTGGTCGATGGCGAGCCTGCCCGCAGCTGTGTCCTGCCCGTGGCGGCGGTAGGGCAGCGCAAAGTGCTGACCATCGAGGGGCTGGCGCAGGACGGGCAACTGCACCCGGTGCAGCAGAAGTGGTTGAGCGCATCGCTGCCCCAGTGCGGTTACTGCCAGTCCGGCCAAGTGATGGCGGCCGTGGCGCTGCTCCGGCGTGTGGCCAAACCCTCGGATGCGCAAATCGACCAGGCCCTGGCAGGCCACCTTTGCCGCTGTGGCACCCAGGCTCGTGTGCGCCAGGCGGTGCGCGAAGTGTCGGAGGCGTCATGAGCCCGGGCCGCTGGAGGCGCCGCAGCGTCCTGGCTGGCGCAGGCGCAACACTGAGCGTGAGCTTCCTGCCTGGCTGCGCAAGCCTGCCGGTGATCCCCCGGCGGCCTGCCCCCGATGGAGGCGCGGCCCTGGGCTGGGTCAGCCACCAGGACGGGCGCTACACCCTCACGGTGCCACGCGTGGAGATGGGCCAGAACATCTTGACCGCGCTCAAGCAGATTGCCTGTGACGAACTGGGCGTGGGCTGGGACCAAGTCACAGCCCGGCTGCACGCAACGGACAACACCGAGCGCGTGCGGGCCACGGTGGGCAGCGAGTCAGTGACGGACTTCGCTCTGCCTCTGGCGCGAGCCTGTGCCACGCTGCGCGATGCTTTGGCCGAGGGCCGGGCATCGGGAAAACTGCAGTCCGTGAACCATCCCGCCGAGCGGCTGCGGTCGCTTTCCGGTCGGGGCTCGTGGGTGGGCCGCTCGCCCGCGCTGGAGCAGGGCCAGGCCATTGTCACCGGCCGGCCGCTGTATGCCGGCGACATCCGTCTGGACGGCATGCTTTACGGCCGCGTGCTGCGCGCACCGGTGCCGCCTGAGCTCGCCTCCCGGCTGGAGCGGGTGGACGAGGCCGCAGCGCGGCAAGTCCCTGGCTTCGTGGCCCTGGTGCGCACTGACCTGCTCCGCATGGGCGGCAGCGAAGGCCTGGGTGTCCTGGCCCGCACCCCGAGCGCGATCGACCGCGTTGAGCAGGCGCTCAACGCGAAGTGGCGCATTGAGGGCGCCGCTCGCCTGGAAGAGCCGGTGCGGGCGTTGGACATCGACCGGCGCATGGCACAAAAGCCCCGGCGCGACCACTACGTGAACGACGGCGCCCTGAGCGAAGGCCGCTGGGATGTGGACCTGCGCTTCGACATCCCCGTGGCGGCCCACGCGGCCATCGAGCCGCGCACGGCCTTGGCGGCACCTCGCTCCGGCGGCGGCATGGAACTGTGGGTGGGCTCGCAGGACGTGTTCTACCAGCGCGATGTGGTTTGCCACCGGCTGGGCCTGGACCCGGCACGGGTGGTGGTTCACGGCTGTCGCGTGGGCGGCGCCTTCGGCGGCAAGACCCTCTGCACCGTCGAACTGGAGGCGGCTGTGCTGGCGCAACACGCCCAGCAGCCGGTCAAGCTGCAGTGGACCCGTGCTCAGGAGTACCTGCAGGCCTTTCACAGGCCGCCCTCCAGCCACCGGGTGCGGGTGCGCCTGCAGGACGGCCAGATTCAGCAGTGGAGCCATGATTTCGCCAGCAGCCACGTCCTGTTCACCGCCGCGGTGCTGCCGCCCTGGCTGCAGCGGGTCACCGACCTCATCGGCGACGACGGCGTGGCCCGTGGCAGCGCCTTGCCCTATCGGGCACAGGCTTGGCGCACCGGTTTTGACCTGGTTCGCCTGCCTGTGCACACCGGCCCCTGGCGTGCGCTGGGTGCAGGCCCCAACGGCTTCGTGATCGAGTCGGCGATCGACGAATGCGCCCGCCATGCCGGGGCGGACCCGGTGGCATTTCGCTTGCAGCATCTGCGCGACCCGCGCCTGCGGCGCGTGCTGGAGCAGGCCGTGGCCACCGCGCCGTCGCCTCCGCCACAGCTGGCAGGTCTGGTGCGCGGTCGTGGCGTAGCGTGCGCCAGCTACAAAGGCAGCAGCTTCGCCGCCGTGGTCGCTGATGTCGAGGTAAACCCGATCACCGCGGAACTGAAGGTGCTGCACCTGCACTGCGCCCACGATTGTGGACGGGTGATCAACCCCGACCAAGTGCGTGCCCAATGCGAGGGCAACTTGGTGTGGGGCCTGGGCATGGTGCTGGTGGAGAGTTGGTCGCCCCAGGCGCGCAACTTCGGCGACGCGCCGATTCCCCGCATCTCGCAGATACCGCCGATGTCGGTGCACTTGGTGGACGAGGGCGAGCCGCCGTCTGGCGCGGGCGAAACCGCGATGGGGTCGGCGGCGCCGGCGATTGCCAACGCGATCCGCGCGGCCACGGGCTGGCGCCCCACGCGGCTGCCCCTGCGCACCGAGGATCTTTTGGACGCACTGCGAGGCCGCACGTGAGTTCGGCCGTCGCTGGGGACTTCGCCAGCGAAGCCATGGTGCGCACGCTGCGGGAGGGCATGCGCGCCCTGGGCATGCAGCCGCCGCCGCTGCCGACTTCGCCGGCATCAGCCACGGTACCGCTGGACCTCAAGCGCAGCGTCGTGCAGTCGGCCGTGGCCCAGGGAGGGCTGGCGTGCCTACCGCTGCTAGGCCGCGGCTTGCATGCGCTGGCACCGGAGCCCACGCACCTGGCGCTGACGGTGGGGCAGGAGGCTCCGTCCCTGTTCCAGCGCTGGCAGCGGCTGGAGCGCTACATTCATTCGCGCCATAGGACGCGGTTGCTGGAGGTGGGCGAGGGCTGGGCATTGTTGCGCCATGTGCACCGCGACGGCGGGCCGCCGCCACTTCCTGCTGAGGACCTGGTCGTCTGCGGTGTGCTCGCCGCCCTTCTGGAGGCCAACGGCTTGTCGCAGGTGGCGGCGGAAGCAGGCGGTTTCGTGCTTTTTCCCACGCCCGATGCCAGCCGGGTGCTTGAATTGGTGTCATCGGGAGCCACTGCCACATGGCGTTTCACGTGGGGGCCTGCCGTCCAGAAAAAAACACAGCCCGGGGCTGCGTCGGGACAGGAGAAGGCCAAGCCAGACCTGATGCCTGCCCAATGGTCGGCTCTGGCCCGTGCGGTCGCCAAGGAGATGCTGCGGCAGTTGCCCGAGGCTGTTCCCTTGGGAGAGCTGGCAGCGTTGTTGGGCATGGCGCCGCGCAGCCTGCAGCGCGCACTCGCAGCCGAAGGCCTGAACATCACGGGGCTGGCCGGTGAGTTGCGCTTTCGCCTGGCCGGCTGGCACCTGACCCACGCGCAGCTGTCCATGGCGGAGACGGGCTTCATCTGCGGCTATGCGGACCAGGCGCACCTCACGCGGGAATTCCAGCGCAGGATGGGCCTGACACCCGCCAAGTACCGCAGCCTGTTCGCGGCCTGAAGGCCGCGCAGTTCGCCTGGCCGGACGGTGTGCCTCAGCCTTGCGGCAACGCCTGAGAGCTGGCCGGTGCAGGAGCCTGTGCAGTGGCGTGTGCCGCGGCGTGCGCCTGCTGGTCGGCGTGGTAGCTCGAGCGCACCATGGCTCCCACGGCTGCATGCGAAAAGCCCATGGCGTAGGCCTTTTCCTCGAACATCTTGAAGGTGTCCGGGTGCACATAGCGGCGCACCGGCAGGTGGCTGTTGCTGGGGGCCAGGTACTGGCCGATGGTGAGCATGTCGATGTGGTGCGCGCGCATGTCGCGCATCACCTCGAGGATCTCCTCGTCGGTCTCGCCCAGGCCCACCATCAGGCCGCTCTTGGTGGGCACCTGGGGGAACAGCGCCTTGAATTTCTTGAGCAGGTTCAGCGAGAACGCGTAGTCGGAGCCCGGGCGCGCTTCCTTGTAGAGGCGGGGCACGGTTTCCATGTTGTGGTTCATCACGTCGGGGGGCGCCGCCTTGAGGATTTCGAGCGCGCGGTCGTCGCGGCCGCGGAAGTCGGGCACCAGCACCTCGATCTGCGTGGCGGGCGAGAGCTCGCGCGTGCGGCGGATGCATTCGACGAAGTGGCCGGCGCCGCCGTCGCGCAGGTCGTCGCGGTCCACGCTGGTGATCACCACGTAGCTGAGCTTGAGCGCGGCGATCGTCTTGGCCAGGTTTTCAGGCTCGTTCACATCGAGCGGGTCGGGGCGGCCGTGGCCCACGTCGCAGAACGGGCAGCGGCGGGTGCACTTGTCGCCCATGATCATGAAGGTGGCCGTGCCCTTGCCGAAGCATTCGCCGATGTTGGGGCAACTGGCCTCCTCGCACACCGTGTTGAGCTTGTTCTCGCGCAGGATCTGCTTGATCTCATAAAAGCGCGAACTGGCGCTGCCGGCCTTGACGCGGATCCAGTCGGGCTTTTTCAGCACCTCGGCCTGCTCGACCTTCACCGGAATGCGCGAGAGCTTGGCGGCGGCCTTCTGCTTGGCCAGCGGGTTGTAGGTCTCTACGCTCTGGGCTTCGCGGACGGTGGGGTTGCTGCTGCTCATGGGAAATCCTGCGGTGTTCAGGGGGCGAGGAAACTGCTGAGTTTGTGGCCCAGCACCTGTGCAGCCTCGTCCCAGGTGGTGTGGACGCCGATTGTAGAAAGGTCGATCGTGCGCAGCCCTGCATAGCCGCAAGGGTTGATGCGGCCAAAGGGCTCGAGGTCCATGGCCACGTTCAGCGCCACGCCATGGTAGGTGCAGTGGCGGCTGACCTTGATGCCCAGCGCCGCGATCTTGCCCAGGCCTCGGAACGGGTCGAGCGCGGGCTGTGGGCCGGTGAGCGCGGCATGCGAGAAAGGATCATCCAGGCGCACGTAGATGCCCGGCGCGCCCGCCACGCGGTGACCGGTGACGCCGAAGTGCGCCAGGGTGCGGATCACTGCCTCCTCGATGCGGTAGACGTACTCCTTGACGTAGTAGCCCGCGCGCTGCAGGTCCATGAGCGGGTAGGCCACCACCTGGCCGGGGCCGTGGTAGGTCACCTGGCCGCCGCGGTTGGTCTGCACCACCGGGATGTCGCCGGGCGCCAGCACATGGCCAGCCTGGCCGGCCAGGCCTTGCG
>CAYVGD010000065.1:0-11655 GCA_964450095.1 uncultured Polaromonas sp. | reverse complement strand
GTGCAGCACGGCCTGTTCGAGGCTGATCCACGACTGCGGCAGCCCCTGGGCAGATAGCTTCAAGACCTTCAAGCGAACCTCCATCTCCATGGAAACCTGCAAAGGCTCATGTCGGACGGAAGGCCCGGGGGGCGCGCTCGTCCGAACACGCTCTGCTGACAATATAGCGCGAATCGGGGGCGCCCCCGTGACAGGACGTGCGGGCCCCTGCCCTGTGTTCAACCCACGGACACCCCGCCGGCACCCCGCGCGCCGCAGTCACGATAATCGCCGCCCATGAGAGTCTTCCGCGGTTTCCATCACCCCGAACTGGCCCGGCCCTGCGCACTGACCATCGGCAACTTCGACGGGGTGCACCGGGGCCACCAGGCCATGCTGGCGCTGCTCAAGAACGAGGCGCAGCACCGCGGCCTGCCCGCGCGGGTGCTGACTTTCGAGCCGCATCCCCGCGAGTACTTCACGCCGGCGACGGCGCCGGCGCGCATCTCCACCCTGCGGGACAAGCTCACCGAGTTGTCACGCTGCGGGGTGGACGAAGTGGTCGTGCTGCCCTTCAACCACTGGCTGGCCACCCAGAGTGCCCAGGCCTTCATCGACGATGTGCTGATCGGCGGCCTGCAGGTGCGCTACGTGCTCGTGGGCGATGACTTCCGCTTCGGCGCCAAGCGCGCGGGCGACTACGCCATGCTGGACGCTGCGGGCGATGCAGCCGGCTTCGACGTGGCCCGCATGAACAGCTACGAAGTGCATGGCGTGCGTGTGTCGAGTTCGGCCGTGCGCGAGGCGCTGGCTGACGGACGCATGGACCTGGCCACCCGCCTGCTGGGCCGGCCCTACAGCATATCCGGCCATGTGGTGCACGGCAGGAAACTCGGCCGCACCCTGGGCTTTCGCACCCTGAACATTGCCTTCCGGCACGCCAGGTCGGCCGCCAGCGGCATCTTCGTGGTGCGCACCCACGGCCTCGGTCACGAGCCGGTGGACGGCGTGGCCAGCCTGGGCGTGCGCCCCACCGTGGAGGACGCCGGCCGCGTGCTCCTGGAAGTGCATTGCCTGGCCTGGCCGCCCGCGGGCATGGCCGCCGCGCCAAAGGGGGGGCTGGACAGTGCCTACGGTAAACTCGCGCGCGTGGAACTGCTGGTCAAACTGCACGATGAACTGAAGTACGAAGGGTTAGAGGCCCTGCAGGCCGGCATCGCCAAGGACTGCCAGGACGCCCGGGACTTCTTCGCGTCCATGCACGCCGAAACCCACCGCCAGACCACGCGCGACCGAATTTGAGGCGGGAGCGCGCCCTGCCCCTTCGCGGGCCGGGCCGCCGCCCCACCGAGGCGCCACCGCCTGCGCCGTCCCGCCCCCCGGGCCGGGCCCGAACCCTGCCCTTGCCAACGCACGCACCATGTCCGACACCCCCACCGACTACCGCAGCACCCTGAACCTGCCCGACACGCCCTTTCCCATGCGGGGCGACCTGCCCAAGCGCGAGCCCGCCTGGGTGCAGGGCTGGGACGGCGCGGGCCTGTACAAGAAACTGCGTGACGCCCGCGCGGGCGCGCCTCTTTTCGTGCTGCACGACGGCCCTCCATACGCCAACGGCAAACTGCACATCGGCCATGCGCTCAACAAGGTGCTCAAGGACATGATCGTCAAGAGCCGGCAACTGGCCGGCTTTGACGCGCAGTACATCCCCGGCTGGGACTGCCATGGCCTGCCGATCGAAAACGCCATCGAAAAGCTCCACGGCCGCAACCTCAGCCGCGATGACATGCAGGCCAAGAGCCGGGCCTTCGCCACCGAGCAGATCGAGCAGCAACGCGAAGACTTCAAGCGCCTCGGGGTGCTGGGCGACTGGGCCCGCCCCTACCGGACCATGGACCCGGCCAACGAGGCCGGTGAGATCCGCGCCTTCAAGCGCGTGATCGAGCGCGGCTTCGTCTACCGGGGCCTCAAGCCCGTGTACTGGTGTTTCGACTGCGGCTCGTCCCTGGCCGAGTTCGAGATCGAGTACGCCGACAAAAAGAGCGAGACGCTCGACGTCGCCTTCGAAACCGACGACGCCGCGCAGCTGGCCGCCGCTTTCGGCCTGGCCGCCCTGCCCGCGGGAAAGAGCGGCTTTGCCGTCATCTGGACCACCACCGCCTGGACGATTCCGGCCAACCAGGCGCTCAACGCCCACCCGGCGCTTCGCTACGCCCTGGTGGACACGCCCAAGGGCTGCCTGGTGCTGGCCGAGACGCTGGTTGAAAAATGCCTGGAGCGCTTTGGCCTCGAGGGAACGGTGCTGGCCACGGCACAGGGCGCCCAGCTGGGCGGGCTGAACTTTCGCCACCCGCTCTACGAGGCGGATGCCGGTTACCGGCGGCTTTCGCCCGTTTACCTGGCCGAGTACGTGAGCGACGCCGACGGAACCGGCATCGTGCATTCGTCGCCGGCCTACGGCGTGGACGACTTCAACTCCTGCGTGGCGCACGGCGTCAAGTACGAGGACATCCTCAACCCGGTGCAGGGCAACGGGACGTACGCACCCGACTTTCCGCTCTTTGGCGGCCAGCACATCTGGAAGGCGATCCCGGTCATCATCGACGCCCTCCGCATGGCAGGCCGGCTCATGTCCACGGTGGGCATCACGCACAGCTACCCGCACTGCTGGCGCCACAAGACGCCGGTGATCTACCGCGCCGCTGCCCAGTGGTTCATCCGCATGGACGAGGGCGAAGGCGTGTTCACCCGGGACAAGGCGCCCAAGACCCTGCGCCAGCTGGCACTGGATGCCATTGAGCAGACCCGCTTCTTCCCCGAAAACGGCAAGGCCCGGCTGCGCGACATGATCGCCGGCCGCCCCGACTGGTGCATCTCGCGCCAACGCAGCTGGGGCGTGCCCGTGCCCTTCTTCCTGCACAAGGACTCGGGCGAGCTGCACCCGCGCACCATGGAGATCCTCGACCAGGCGGCCGACATCGTTGAAAAAGGCGGCATCGAGGCCTGGAGCCGCGTGAGCGCCGAAGACATCCTGGGCCCCCAGGACGCGCCGTACTACACCAAGAGCACCGACATCCTGGAGGTGTGGTTCGACTCGGGCTCGACCTTCTGGCACGTGCTGCGCTCGAGCCACAAGGACGCCTACGCCCGTCCGCCCTTCCATGAAAGCGGCCCCGAGGCCGACCTCTACCTCGAAGGCCACGACCAGCACCGCGGCTGGTTCCATTCCTCGCTGCTGCTGGGCTGCGCGCTGTTCGATCGCGCGCCCTACAAAGGCCTGCTCACCCACGGCTTTGCCACCGACGGCCAGGGCCGCAAGATGAGCAAGAGCCTGGGCAACGTGGTGGTGCCCCAGGAGATCACCAGCAAGCTCGGCGCCGAGATCGTGCGCCTGTGGGTGGCTTCGACCGACTACTCGGGCGACCTCAACATCGACGACAAGATCCTGGCCCGCGTGGTCGACGCCTACCGCCGCATCCGCAACACGCTGCGCTTCCTGCTGGCCAACGTGAGCGACTTCGATGCGGCCACCGACGCCGTGGCTGACAGCGACTTGCTCGAGATCGACCGCTACGCCCTGGCGCGCGCGGCAGAGCTGCAGGCCGACATCCTGCGGCATTACGAGGCCTGCGAATTCCATCCGGTGGTCTCCAAGCTGCAGGTGTACTGCTCCGAGGACCTGGGCGCCTTCTACCTGGACGTGCTCAAGGACCGGCTTTACACCACCGCACCCAAGTCGCTGGCCCGCCGCAGCGCGCAGACGGCGCTGCACCGCATCACGCACGCCATGCTGCGCTGGATGGCGCCCTTCCTCTCATTCACGGCCGAAGAAGCCTGGAAGGACTTCGGCAAGACCGAGAGCATCTTCCTGGAGACCTTCAGCGACCTGGGCACGCCCGACGCGGCGTTGCTGGCCAAGTGGGGCCGCATCCGCGAGGTCCGCGACGTGGTGAACAAGGAGATCGAGGCGGTGCGCGCCGCCGGCCAGGTGGGCGCGTCCCTGCAGGCGCAGGTCAGGCTGGGGGTGGCTGCGGCCGACCACGCGCTGCTGGCCTCGCTGGGCGATGACGCCAAGTTCGTGTTCATCACCTCGGTGCTCGAGTTGTTGGAGACACCCGACATCCAGGTGCAGGTCACGCCCAGCACCGCGCCTAAATGCGAGCGCTGCTGGCACTACCGGGACGACGTGGGCCACGACGCCGCGCATCCCACGGTGTGCGGCCGCTGCACCAGCAACCTCTATGGCGCGGGCGAAACCCGCCGCGTGGCCTGATGGCGCGCGCGGTGGGCAAGAAGTCCCTGGCCAGCCCGGGCATGCTGTCCTGGCTGGCGCTGGCGCTGCTCATCTTGATGGCCGACCAGTTCACCAAGGTGCTGATCCTGGGCGCCTACCAACTGGGCGACGCCACGCGGGTGACCAGCTTCTTCAACATCGTGCGCGTGCACAACACCGGCGCGGCCTTCTCGTTCCTGGCCCAGGCCTCGGGCTGGCAGCGCTGGTTCTTCACGGCCGTGGGCATCGGCGCGGCGGGTTTCATCGTGTTCTTGCTTCGCTCGCACGCGGGCCAGCGGCTCTTTTCCTTCGCCCTGGCCTGCATCCTGGGCGGGGCCATCGGCAACGTGATCGACCGGCTGCTCCATGGCTACGTGGTGGACTTCCTCGACTTCCACTGGGCCGGCTACCACTTCCCGGCGTTCAACATCGCCGACAGCGCGATCTCGATCGGCGCGGCCTGCCTGATCCTGGACGAGTTGCTGCGCGTGCGGCGCGGGCGCTAGGGTTGCGCGGCTTCTGCTGGCCCGGGCGGGCTTCTTGCCCCGCACGCCCCGGCAACAGCAGGCACCGGCATCAACGCGCGCCGGGGCGAGAGGGCAAACGCAAAGGCTGACCGACGCGAGGGGCCTTGGCTGCAAGACCCGGCCCGCACGCGCGGGGCGGCCGGGTGCGAACTCACCCGTGCATCGCGGCTGCCAGGCTGAGCAAGGTGTGTGCCGGAAAGCCCCAGCGCAGAGGCTTCACGGGACAGCAGGACCGAAGGCCGCCGCCAGCACCAGCGCCGCCTCGGTGGTGAAACGCCCCTGCTCCAGCCGCTCCCGCACCTGCGCCGGCCACAGCAATTCAAAGGCCTGCACCTCGCCGTCCTGGTTGGAGGGCACGACACCCTCGGGCACGGTGCAGGTGTACCAGTGCAGCGTCTCGCGCATGTAGCCCATGCCGCCGCCATCCCGGCTGGGCCGGTTGATCACCCGTTGCCCGCCCCGGCGCAGATGCTGCAATTGCGCCGGCTTCAGGCCCGCCTCTTCCCAGGTTTCCCTCTCCAGTGCACCCTCCAGGCCGTCGGCCGCAGAAACCATGCCGCCCATGAGCGTGTCGTTCAGGCCCGGATCGTTGGGCTTGGTGAGCGCGCGCTGCTGCACCCACACGCGGCCGCAAGGGGCGCAGCCGATCAGGTGCACGGCCTGGGTGCGCAGCGCCAGGGGCCGCACCGCCGCGCGCTCGATGGCGCCCAGCCGGTTGCCGGCCTCGTCCTGCACGGCCAGGAGCTCAGCGCGCCAGGGCCCGGCCAGCTGCGCATGGCGCATGGCCTGCGCCAGCTCTGCAAGGTGGTGATCGCCCTCGGCCAGGCATTCCACATGGCCTTCGCCGCTGCGAAAAAAACGCTCGGCCTCCGGAAGCGCCGCCAGCCAGGCCGGCTCCACCGAACCCACGGTGCGGCCGCGCCACGAAAGCCCCAGCCGGGGCCGCAGCGGCGGCTGGTGCGCCGCCTGGGCGAGCCGGGCCAGCCAGTCCGGCGAAAAGGCCCAGGCGCTCATGCGCACGCGCCTCTTCGCAGGTTCAAGGAATGAGCACGGTGCAGCCCGTGGTCTTGCGTGCCTCCAGCGCGCGGTGCGCGGCCTCGGCCTCGGCCAGCGGGAACTGCTGGTCGATCTGGATCTTCACCTTGCCGCTCTCGACCATGGCGAACAGCTCGTCGGCCATGGCCTGGCTGGCCTCGCGCGTGGCCAGGTGCGTGAACACCGTGGGCCGGCTGGCGTGCAGCGAACCCTTGGCCGCCAGCACATTGATGTCGAACGGCGGCACCTTGCCCGAGGCGTTGCCGAAGTTCACCGCCAGGCCCAGGGGCTGGATCACGTCGAGCGACTTCATGAAGGTGTCGGCGCCCACGGAGTCGTAGACCACCTTCACGCCCTTGCCGCCCGTGATCTCTTTCACCCGGGCCACAAAGTCTTCCCGGTTGTAGTTGATCGCGTGCGATGCGCCGTGCTGGAGCGCCAGCGCGCATTTCTCGTCGGAGCCGGCGGTGCCGATCAGCTGCAGGCCCAGGGCCCGGGCCCACTGGCAGGCGATCAGCCCCACGCCCCCGGCGGCGGCATGGAACAGCACGAAGTCGCCGGCCTGCAGCCCGCCCTGAGGCAGCGTGCGACGCAGCAGGTACTGCACCGTGCAGCCCTTGAGCATCATGGCCGCGCCAGTCTCGAACGAGATCGCATCGGGCAGGCGGCACACCGACTTGGCGGGCATCACGCGGGCTTCGCAGTAGCTGCCCGGCGGCTGGCTGGCATAGGCGGCGCGGTCGCCCACCTTCAGGTGCGTGACGCCCTCGCCCACAGCTTCCACGAGGCCGGCGCCTTCCATGCCCAGGTGCAGCGGCAGCGGCAGCGGGTACATGCCCGAGCGCTGGTAGACGTCGATGTAGTTCAGTCCCACGGCCTTGTGGCGGATGCGGATCTCGCCCGGACCGGGATCGCCCACCGGCACGTCCACGAGCTTGAGCTGCTCGGGGCCGCCGTACTGGTCGATGCGAATGGCTTTGCTCATCATCTGGCTCATTGAAAAGTCTCCTGCTGGTCTTGTATGGAAATGCTTGAAAGGCGGAAAGGGAAACAGCCGCGATGGTGACACGAAACCGCCGCGCTCGCCCGACGCCTGCGCGACGGGCCCGGGTACAGTGCAGCCCATGTCAGCGCGTCTTTCGCCCTCCACCCTGGGACTGCTCACCCTGCCGCCGCTGCTGTGGGCCTGCAACGCACTGATCGGCCGCTGGATTCATGCGCAGGTGCCACCCATGACGCTGAACCTGCTGCGCTGGGTGCTGGCCTTCCTGATCCTGCTGCCCCTGGCGCACCGCGTGCTGCGGCGCCAGAGCCTGATGTGGCCGCACTGGCGGCGCATTGGTCTGCTGGGGTTGCTGTCCATCGGCGCCTACAACGCACTGCAGTACCTGGCGCTGCAGACCTCCACACCAATCAACGTCACGTTGGTGGCCTCCAGCATGCCGGTGTGGATGCTGGTCATGGGCCGGCTGCTGCACGGCGAGCCCATACGCGGGCGCCAGGTGCTGGGCGCGGCCCTGTCGATGGCCGGGGTGTTGCTGGTGCTCAGCCGCGGCGACTGGCAGGTGCTGGCGCGGTTCCAGTTCGTGCCGGGCGACGGCTACATCCTGCTGGCCACCCTGGCCTGGACGCTTTACAGCTGGATGCTGGCGCGCCCCGCCGAGCCGGCCGAACTCCGCGGAGACTGGGCCGCCTTCCTCATGGCGCAGGTGTTTTTCGGCCTGGGCTGGTCGGCGCTGTTCGCCGCCGGGGAATGGACGCTGCTGCCGGCGCAGGTCGCCTGGAGCTGGCCGGTGGCCGCAGCCATCGTGTTCATCGCCGTGGGCCCGGCCGTACTGGCCTACCGCTGCTGGGGCGCGGGCATCCAGCGGGTGGGACCGCAGGTGGCGGGCTTCTTTGCCAACCTCACCCCGCTGTTCGCGGCGCTGCTGTCCACCCTGCTGCTGGGCGAAGCGCCGCAGGGCTTTCACCTGCTGGCGTTCGCGCTCATCGTGGGCGGCATCGTGGTGTCGTCGCGGCGCTGAGGCTGCCGTACCCAGCTTCTCAGACACCCGGTTTCCGGGCACTGCGCGCCGCGCGGCCGTGCTTGCACACGGTGCCGCGGCGGGCCACGATGGGCGCATGCCCACACCCTGCCCACCGCCCGAGCACCCCCCTGCTGCGGACGCCTCACCTCAGCCGCCGGGTGGCAGCGAGCTTGATGAGGCCTCGGTGGCCGGCGAAGAGGACCCGGGCGCCTCGCTCGACTCGCTGCCCGCCACAACACCGGGCAGTTCACCGGGCAGCTCGCCCGGCAGTTCGCTCGGCGTACCCCTCGCCCAGCCGTCAGGCCCTCAGAACGTGCCCGGGTAGGCGCCGCCGTCGAGCAGGATGTTCTGGCCCGTGAGGTAAGCCGCCTGCTGGCTGCAAAGGAACGCGCAGACCTCGCCGAATTCCTCGGGCGTGCCAAAGCGCTGCGCAGGCACCGACTTGCGGCGGGCGTCGGCCACTTCATCGAAGCTCTTGCCGCTCTTGGCGGCGTTGGCGCTGAAGTTGCCCTTGAGCCGGTCGGTGTAGAAGGAGCCGGGCAGCAGGTTGTTGATGGTCACGCCCTGAGCGGCGATCTTGCTGCGCGCCACGCCCGCCACGAAACCGGTGAGGCCGGCGCGGGCGCCGTTGGACAGCCCCAGGATGTCGATCGGCGCCTTGACCGCGCTCGAGGTGATGTTCACGATGCGTCCGAAGCCGCGCGCGGCCATGCCGTCCACCGTGGCCCGGATCAGCTCGATGGGCGCGAGCATGTTGGCATCCACCGCCTGGAGCCAGGTCTCGCGGTCCCACTGGCGAAAGTCGCCGGGCGGGGGGCCACCGGCATTCGTGATGACGATGTCGAAATCGCCCCGGATGGCGAACACCTGGGCACGGCCCGCCGCGGTGGTGACGTCGGCGGCCACGGCCAGCACCTGCGCACCCTGCGCCGCCTGGGCCTTCAGCCCGGTGGCGGCGGCTTGGAGCGCTTCTTCGCCACGGGCCACGATGAGCACGTTCACGCCTTCGCGCACCAGCGCCTGCGCGCAGCCGTGGCCCAGCCCCTTGCTGGCGCCGCACACCAGCGCCCATTTGCCTGCGATGCCCAGATCCATGTCTGTTCTCCTTGTCTTGGTTTGTTGGAATGAAGAAGGCCGGCCCCGTCAGGTCCGGCCCCGAGTGAAAACGTAGATGCCGGCGATCACCAGCGCCGTGCCGCCCAGCACCCAGCCGGTCATGGGCTCACCCAGGATGAGCGCACCCATGAGGATGGTGGACATCGGGCCGATCATGCCCACTTGCGATGCCAGGCCCGAGCCCAGCCGCTCGATGGCCATCATGATCATGAGCACGGGCGCCACCGTGCAGGCCAGGGCGTTGATCAGCGACAGGCCCAGCACCTCGGGCGCCACCGCCGCCGCCGACAGGGGCCGCAGCAGCCCGAACTGCGCAATGCAGCAGGCACATGCCACCGTGGTGGCCAGCCCCACCAGCCGCAGCGAGCCCAGGCGCTGCACCATCTCGCCGCTGTACACCAGGTAAAGCGCATAGCTCAGCGCACTGGCGAACACGAGGGCAGCGCCCAGCACCGCGTCGCGGCCCTGCAGGTGGATTTCCTGCGCGAACACCAGCACCACGCCCGCGTAGCTCACGGCCATGCCCAGTGCCTGCCAGCGTGTGATGCGGCGACGGTAGAGCACCAGGCCCAGGAGCAGCACCAGCGTGGGGTTGAGGTAGAGGATGAGCCGCTCGAGCGAGGCACTGATGTAGGCCAGCCCCAGGAAATCGAGGTAGCTTGCCAGGTAGTAGCCGGTCACGCCCAGGAACAGCACGCCCAGCCAGTCGCGCCGGGCCAGGGCCGGCTTGCCCCGCCCGGCCCACCAGGCCATGACCAGGAAAAAGGGCAGCGCAAACAGCATGCGGTACATGATGAGCGTGACCGCATCGACACCGTAGCGGTAGGCCAGCTTGACGATGATCGCCTTGCCGCTGAAGGCGATCGCCCCGAGCGCAGCCAGCACCAACCCACCTGCCAGGCGGGAGGCCGGCGGGCTGGAACCCGGGAGGGAGTGCCGGTTCACGGGCCAGGGGGCAGGCAGGCTCAGAAGCCCACCGCCTGGCCGTCGCGGCGCGCGTCGCTGGCGGCCACATAGCCTTCGACGGCCGGGTTGCCCGCACGCCAGATGAACTGGCCAGCGCCGAAGTCCTGGTAGGAGTCGTTGATCACGCCCACGGTGTGGCCGCGCTCGGCCAGGCCCTGCACGGTGGCCGAGGCCATGGTGGCCTCGACATTGATCTCCAGGCCCGCGTTGAAGCGCCAGCGCGGTGCATCGCACGCGGCCTGCGGACTCTGGCGGTGGTCCAGCATGCGCACCAGGGTCTGCAGGTGGCCCTGAGGCTGCATGTTGGCGCCCATCACGCCGAAGCTCATCACCGGCTGCCCGTCCTTGCTGAGGAAGGCCGGGATGATGGTGTGGAAGGGCCGCTTGCCCGGGGCCACCTGGTTGGGGCCTGGCGGGAGGGTGAATGCGTGGCCCCGGTTGTGCAGGCTGATGCCGTAGCCCGGCTCGACGCAGCCCGAGCCAAAACCCATGTAGTTCGACTGGATGAAGCTCACCATCATGCCGCTTTCGTCGGCTGCAGTCAGGTAGATGGTGCCGCCCTTGACCGGGTTGCCGGCGCGGAAGTCCTGGGCGCGCCGCAGGTCGATGAGCCTTGCGCGCGATGCAAGGTAGCCGCTGTCCAGAAGCTGCTCGGGGGGCAGCTCCATGGCCGAGGGCTCGGCGACGTAGCGGTACACGTCGGCAAAAGCCAGCTTCATGGCCTCGATCTGCACATGCTGGAAGTCCACGCTGTCCAGCGCCATGCCGGCCACGTCGAAATGCTCCAGGATGCCCAGCGCCATGAGCGCCGCGATGCCCTGGCCGTTGGGCGGAATCTCATGCACCGTGTAGCCGCGGTAGGCCTGGGCCATGGGCGTGACCCATTCGGGCTCGAACGCGGCCAGGTCATGCGCAGTAAGTGCGCCGCCATGCTGGCGCGAAAAGGCGGCCAGCGCCTGCGCGATCTCGCCGCGGTAGAAGGCCTCGCCGCCCGACTCGGCGATGGCGCGCAGCCCGCGTGCAGCCGCCTTGAACTGGAACAGCTCGCCCACCTCGGGCGCCCGGCCCCAGGGCAGGAAGGCTTCGCGAAAGCCCGGCTGGCCGCCGAGCTCGGGGGTGGCCGCGGCCCATTTCTGCTGCACCACGGGCGGCACGAGGTAGCCGCGCTCGGCCAGTTCGATGGCCGGCTGCATGAGGTCGGCGAAGGGCAGCTTGCCAAAGCGCTGGCTCAGCGCCCGCCAGCCCGCCACCGCGCCAGGGACGGTGACCGAGTCGATGCCGCGCTTGGGCGGCGCGTCCTGCGCGCCTTGCTTGCCGGTGAAGTAGCCCGGCGCCCAGGCCGCGGGCGCATGGCCGGAGGCGTTGAGCCCGTGCAGTTGCTGGCCGTCCCAGACGATGGCGAAGGCGTCGCTGCCCAGGCCGTTGCTCACGGGCTCGACGATGGTCATGGCCGCGGCCGAGGCAATGGCGGCATCGACGGCGTTGCCGCCGGCCAGCAGCATGCGCAGGCCCGCCTGGGCGCCCGCCGGGTGGGAGGTGGACACCACGTTGCGCGCGAACAGCGGCAGGCGCACCGAGGCGTAGGGATGTTGGAACGAAAAAGGCAGGCTCGGATTCATGGGCGGGATTGTCACGAAAACAGGGGATGCCGGCCGCGCCGCGCCTGCATGCCCCAGCGCAGCCGTTTGATACGACCGGCGCCATGCACGCAGCCACGCTGCAGAGCAGCCCT